>QJYB01000017.1 GCA_003247835.1 Gammaproteobacteria bacterium
GACTTCTTCGCTGCCTTGAGCGCGCTTGATTTGCGGAGCGCTTCGATGGCTGCCTCCATGTCGCCGTCGGACTCGGAGAGCGCCTTTTTGCAATCCATCATGCCAAGGCCCGTGCGCTCACGGAGCTCCTTGACCATTGCTGCGGTCACTGCCATGTCTAAAGCCTCCTAATTTGTCCCCGGGTCATTCCCGGGCAGCGGACGCTTCTGCAGCGGCTTCGCCGGGAGCTCCCGCGGCGGCTTCCGTGATGGCTTCCTCCACGTCGGCCGATTCGTCCACTTCCACGAACTCGCCCGGTCGGACGTCACCGGCCGCCTTCAGCTGCCCTTCCGCAATGGCGTCCGCCACCGCCGTGACGTACAGGCGGATGGCGCGGATCGCGTCGTCATTGCCGGGGATGATGTAGTCCACGCCTTCCGGATCGCTGTTGGTGTCGACCACCCCGAACACCGGGATCCCCAGCTTGTTGGCTTCGGATACCGCGATGTGCTCGTGCATGACGTCCACCACGAAGATGGCATCCGGCAGACCGCCCATGTCCTTGATGCCGCCGAGGCTTCGCTCGAGCTTTTCCATGAGCCGCGTACGCTGCAGGGCTTCCCGCTTGGTCAGCATCTCGAAGGTACCGTCCTTCGACTGTGTTTCCAGTTCCTGCAGCCGCTTGATGGACTGACGGATGGTCTTGTAGTTGGTCAGCATGCCGCCGAGCCAGCGCTGGTCGACATAGGGCATGCCGACGCGGCTGGCCTGCTCCTTGATCACCTTGGCCGCAGCCCGCTTGGTACCGACGAACAGGATCTTGTGCCGTCGGGTGCCCAGGCTGCGCAGCTCGCGAAGCGCCTCGTTGAAAGACGGAAGGGTCTTTTCCAGGTTGATAATGTGAATTTTGTTGCGGGATCCAAAGATGAACGGGGCCATCTTGGGATTCCAGAACCGGGTCTGGTGGCCGAAGTGCACGCCTGCGGCCAGCATGTCACGCATGGTGATTTCCATCGAATTGTCTCCGGGTTGCGTCTCGCACCACCCCCATGCTTCAAACCAGTCTGGACCTTTCCAGTTTCTGGTCGTCACTCAGTCAAAGGCCTGAAGACGCCCAGTTTGCGGGGAGTTTTTCGCCAGAGGCGGAAAACTCCTTGGGTGTTTCGCTTCGCGAACACACACGGCAGTTTTTGCCCTGCAAAAACTGCTTAGGTGTTGGCTCCGCCAACACACTGGCACCCGGAAGCACGTGTCGGGTGATGTGGAGTTTTTTCAGTTACTTGCTTTTTTTTGCGCCGGGGCGTCTGTCGTTGCCCCGAAGCGGCGCGCTTTATACCATACTCCGCCCCTTTGACACAGTCCGGCGAATCGCCGTAATCGGCGCGGCGTCGGCCTCGAGAGGAATCGACAACTGAACATGGTGGCCCGGCTGATCAACGAGGACGAGATTGCCAGGATGCGGGAGGCCGGCCGCCTGGCTGCCAGCGTCCTGGAGATGATCGGCGAGCACGTGGTTCCTGGTGTCTCCACCGAGCACCTGAACGAGCTCTGCCACCACATGATCGTCGACGAGCTGGACTGTATTCCGGCCCCGCTGAACTACACCAACGGCCCCGATACACCACCGTTTCCCAAATCGATCTGCACGTCCGTGAATCACGTGGTCTGCCACGGCATTCCGTCCGAGAAGAAGATTCTCAAGAAGGGCGACATCGTCAACATCGACGTCACGGTGATCAGGGATGGCTTCCACGGTGATACATCGAAGATGTACTTCGCCGGGGAGCCCACGGTGCTCGCCGAGCGGCTGGTCCGCGTCACCCAGGAGTGTCTCTACCGGGGCATAGAGGCGGTCCGCGCCGGTGCCCGGCTCGGCGATATCGGCCATGCCATCCAGTCACACGCGGAAGCCAACCATTTCAGCGTGGTCCGGGAATTCTGCGGCCACGGGATCGGCCGGCGCTTTCACGACGAACCCCAGGTGGTCCACTACGGCCGGCCCAACACCGGCATGGTCCTCGAGGAAGGCATGACGTTCACCATCGAGCCCATGATCAACGCCGGCAAGCGCCACGTCCGGATCCTGCCCGATCACTGGACCGTCGTGACCAAGGACCACAAGCTGTCGGCTCAGTGGGAACACACGATCCTGGTCACCACCACCGGCGCCGAGGTACTCACCCGCCGAGCCGAAGAATCCCTGCCCGGCTGAACGTACGTGTCAGATTCGGCACAGGTCACCCCGACCGGGCCCGCGCGATCCGGTGCTGCAGGCAGCGGACCGCCAGGGGTTGGCCCTTTCGTTGAAGCCCTGCGCGAACGGCTGTCAGCCCACGATGCGGACCTCGCAGACCGGTACTGGAGCCGGCACAACATCGAAGACCTGATCGCCTCGCGGACGAGCTTCATCGACGGCCTCCTGGGTGAGATCTGGGCGCATTGCATTCCGGAATCGGCGTCGAAGGATCTGGCGCTCTTTGCGGTGGGAGGCTACGGCCGCGGTGAGCAGTTCCCTCACTCCGACGTGGATCTGCTCATCGTCGCACGTCGTCCCACCACCTGGCGCAACGAGGTCCGCAGCTTCCTGCACGTGCTCTACGATCTGAACCTGGATGTCGGCCACAGCGTCCGTCGCCTGACAGACTGCCGGTCCGAAGCTGCCGGGGATATCACCGTCGCCACGGCCATGTACGAGCGACGATTCCTGACCGGCTCGACGAAGCTCGCCGAGAAGCTCGACCGGATCATGGCTTCACGTCGATTGTGGCCGTCGGACAAGTTCTTCCGGGCGAAGCGGGACGAGCAGAACGCGCGCCACCAGCAGTACGACAACGTGGAGTACGGGTTGGAGCCGAATCTGAAAACGTCGCCGGGTGGACTCCGCGATCTGCAGACCGCCATGTGGGTCTTCCAGCGACACTTCGGCACCAGCGACCCCAAGGATCTGGAACGGCTCGGCGCACTGACCGCTCAGGAACGGTTGTGGCTGGAGGACGGCCAGCGTTTCCTCTGGTGGGTGCGGTTCGGGCTGCACCTGCTGGCCGGCCGCAAGGAAGACCGGCTGCAGTTCGAGTATCAGCGGGCGCTGGCGGAACGCCTGGGTTTTGCCGACACAGACGCCAGGCGCGGGGTGGAGCGCTTCATGAGCCTCTACTACCAGCATGTGCTGGCGCTCAGGGAGGTGAACGACATCGTCCTGCAGTACTTCGACGAGTCGATACTGCGGGGACGGGAAAAGCCGGTCATCGAGCCCATCAACGAGCGGTTCCAGATCCGTAACCATTACATCGAGTTCAGCCATGACCACGTCCTCGAGGAAACGCCCAGCGCCATCCTGGAGATCTTCGTCATCATGGCCAACCGGCGGGACATTTCCGGCGTCCGCGCAGGCACCATCCGTAACATCCGCGAGCACCTGGCTCTGATCGACGAGGACTTCCGGCACGACCCCGAGAACACGCGGCTGTTCATGGAATTCCTGAAGGCTCCCTACACGCTGGTCTCACAGCTGACGCGCATGCGCCGCTACGGCGTGCTCGGCCGCTACATTCCGGAGTTCGGCCGGATCATCGGTCAGATGCAGCACGACCTGTTTCATATATATACGGTGGACGCCCATACCATCACGGTGATCCGGAACATGCGCCGCCTCCACTTCCGGGCAAGCGAGGCTCAGTTCCCGGTCGCCTGTCACTGTGTGCGAAATCTACCCAAGGTGGAGCTGCTCTACATCGCCGGGCTGTACCACGACATCGGCAAGGGGCGTGGCGGCGACCACTCCGACCTCGGTGCGGTAGACGCGGTGGCATTCTGCCGCCGGCACGGCCTGACAGACGACGATACCGAGCTGGTGGAGTGGCTGGTCCGCCAGCATCTGCTCATGTCGAGCGTGGCCCAGCGCAAGGACATCTATGATCCGGACGTGATCCTGGAATTCGCGAGTGAAGTGAAGTCGGAGCGTCGTCTAGATTACCTGTATGCCCTGACCGTGGCCGACATCAATGCCACCAACCCGACGCTCTGGAACGCCTGGCGAGCCACCCTGCTCCGGCAGCTGTATGCCGAAACGCGCCGGGCGTTACGGCGGGGGCTCGAGTCGCCCATAGACAAGCAGGCCACCGTCCGGGCCTGCCAGGAAAGCGCGTTGGAGAAGCTCGAAAATCGGGGCTTCAGCGAGGCCGACGTACAAGAGTTCTGGGCCGTTCCAGGCGACGAATTCTTCCTCCGGCACACACCCAGGCAGGTCGCCGAGGTGACAGCAGCCATGGCCGGACACGACGAGGATGGCCCGCTGGTGCTGCTGCTCGAGCGGCGGGGCCAGGTGTCCGATGAAGGAGCGACGGAGATCTGCATCTACACCCGCGACCGGGAACGACTGTTCGCGACCACGGTGAGCGCGCTGAACCAGCTCGGTCTGTCCGTTCACGACGCCAACATCCATACCGCCGAGAATGGCTGGTGCCTCAACTTCTTTGTCGTGCTCGACGCCGAGGGCAAGCCGCCGGGACGCAGCAGGGGCCAGCGTGAGACGTTGACCAGGAAGCTCACCGCCACCCTGTCCAACCCGGAACTGAAGCTTTCTCCCACGCGCCGCCGGCTGTCACGGCAGCTGAAGCAGCTGCCGACCCCGACGGAGGTCGTGCTCAAACCCCGGGGCAAGCAGCGCGTCTACGAGATGACCGTGATCGCATCGGACCGGCCTGGGTTGCTCGCATCCCTCGGCGGGCTTTTCGCGGAGCTCGGCATCGACCTCATCGATGCCCGCATCGCCACTCTCGGTGAGCGGGTCGAGGACGTCTTCACCATCCGCGACGCCGCTGCACCGGAAGGCTCCACCATCGGCGAGCGCGCCTATCTGCTCGCGGCGGCCATCCGGCAGGGGCTCGATGCACAGATCGCCCAGGCACTGTAGACAGGACACCAGATGAACCCATTGCTCGAGCGTCTTGAGCAGTATCCCTTCGAACGGATGAACACGCTCATGGCGGGCGCGGTCGGCAATCCGGCGCATCCGCACGTGTCGCTGTCCATCGGCGAGCCGAAGCACGCGCCACCCGGTTTTCTGATCAGCGCTCTGGTGGATCGGGAAGCGCTGACCCGGGACCTGGCCACCTACCCCGCGACCCGCGGCAGCGAGGCGCTGCGCACCGCCATCGCGGACTGGCTGTCCCGGCGGTTCGGCGCACGCCTGAATCCCGCTGATCAGATTCTTCCCGTCGCCGGCACCAGGGAAGCGCTGTTCTCATTCGGACAGGCCGTGCTGGGTAGCAAGCCGGATGGCGTCGGCATCCTGCCGAACCCGTTCTACCAGATCTACGAAGGTGCCGTGCTCCTGGGTGGCCGCACGCCCTACTTCGTCAACACCACCGCCGATTCGGAATACCTGCCCGACTATCGCAGCGTCCCTGAGTCGGTCTGGTCACGCTGCGAGCTGCTCTACCTCTGCTCGCCCGGCAACCCGACCGGGCAGTGCGCGGACCGCGAGACCCTGATCTGGCTCCTGGAGCAGGCCGACCGCCACGACTTCGTGATCGCTGCGGATGAGTGCTACTCGGAGCTCTATCCTGAAGAATCAGATCCGCCTCTCGGACTGCTGGAGGTGGCCGCTGCAAGCGGCCGGACGGGGTTCGAGCGCTGTGTGGTCTTCCACAGCCTGTCGAAACGATCCAACCTGCCCGGGCTGCGCTCCGGGTTCGTCGCCGGGGATGCCCGCGTGCTCGGCGACTACTACCAGTACCGCACCTACGAAGGCTGCGCGCTGGGTGCACACGTGCAGCGGGTGAGCGCGCTCGCCTGGGCGGATGAATCCCACGTCATCGAAAACCGGGCCCTCTACCGGCAGAAATTCGAAACCCTCACTCCCATTCTCCGTCAGGCCTTCGATTTCCCGGCACCTCAAGGCGGGTTCTATCACTGGCTCGACGTCGGTGAGGATGACCAGGCGTTCACCCGGGCGCTGTTCGAAGCGGAGAACATCACCGTGCTCCCGGGCTCATACCTCAGCCGTGACGCTCACGGTCGCAATCCCGGCGCCGGATTCGTCCGGGTCGCCTGGGTGGCGCCGCTCGAAGACTGCGTGAACGCGGCGCGTCGACTGGTCAGCTGGGCAGGCAGAAGGCGGGGCTGAAGGCCGGCCGCGGCCAACGGGCCGAAGCTAATGCCTGCCTGGTAAATGTGTTAGCGTAGCGGCCCTTTCCCGTCACCGGGTGACAGAACATGACCGACCTGTACGCGTTCGGCATCGGCCTCGCCGGCACGGATGCCGCCGGTAATGTCCTCGACTGCTTCTTCCCCGCACCGCTGAAGACACCGGCACCGGAACTGGCGGACCTGATCCGCGAATGCTTCGGCGTCGGTGTGACGACCACCAATGCAGAGACCGTTACCCGGTTCATCGACCGCTGCGGTAGCGCGCAGGCGCCGCTGGCCGCCCTGCTCGAGGGGGACAGGCCGCTGACCAGCGTTCGTCTCGACAGCGACGGCCCCATCGCCTCGGTACCCGAGGCCTACCTGAAGCTGCACCTGCTCTCGCACCGGCTCGCGCTGCCGAACACCCAGAATCTGGACGGCATCTTTGCCCACCTGCCGAACGTCGCCTGGACCAGTGACGGTCCTCTGGCCGTGAACGACCTGCCGACGGCCCGCATCCGCGCGCGCGTGTCAGGCCGGCCACTGGAGGTGTTCGCTGTCGACAAGTTTCCCAAGATGACCAACTACGTGGTACCGCCGGGCGTACGGATCGCCGATGCCAGTCGTGTCCGTCTCGGCGCCTATCTCGGCGAGGGAACGACGGTGATGCCCGAAGGCCAGATCAACTTCAATGCCGGCGCCATCGGACCTTCCATGGTGGAGGGCCGTATCAGTCAGGGCGTGGTCGTCGGTGCGCACAGCGATCTCGGTGGCGGTTGCAGCACCATGGGAACACTCTCGGGTGGCGGCGAGATCGTCATCAGCATCGGCGAGCACTGTCTGATCGGCGCAAATGGCGGCACCGGTATCCCGCTCGGCGATCGGTGCACGATTGCGGCCGGGGTGTACATCACCGCGGGGACGCCGGTGCTGGTCCTCGACGAGAACGGCAACGAGATCGGTCGCGTCCGGGCGAGAGAGCTTGCCGGTGCATCCGACCTGCTGTTCATCCAGAACGGCACGAACGGCCGCATCGAGTGCCGGACCAACCGCAAGGCCATTGCCTTGAACGAGCAGCTGCACGCGCACAACTGACATCGTGGCAGAGCTGACCGAACGTATCGCCGAGCTTACGGCCCGACTGATCGAGCGACGCAGCGTGACGCCGGAGGATGCCGGTTGCCAGGATCTGCTGGCCGAGCGGCTGACGGCTCAGGGTTTCGCGCTGACCTGGCTGCCCGCCGGAAACGTCAGAAATCTGTGGGCGACCTGCGGCTCGGGTTCACCCATGGTGGTGTTTGCCGGCCACACCGATGTGGTGCCGAGCGGTCCCGTCGAAGCCTGGCTCCATGACCCGTTTCAGCCGACGATAGTCGATGGCGAGCTCTATGGTCGCGGCAGCGCCGATATGAAGGGGTCTCTCGCTGCCATGGTGCACGCCACCGAACGCTTTATCGGCAGCCATGCCGATCATCGGGGTACGCTGGCCTACCTGATCACCAGCGACGAGGAAGGCATCGCGGTGGACGGTACCGTACGGGTGGTGGAGTGGCTCGAACGGCAGGGTATCCGTCCGCAGTACTGCATCGTCGGGGAACCATCTTCCGTACAGCAACTCGGTGATGTCATCCGTGTCGGGCGCCGGGGTTCGCTGAACTGCACAGCAGTGTTCCGCGGTATCCAGGGCCACGTCGCCTACCCGGACAAAGCCAGAAACCCGATCCATCAGGCACTCGGCGCGCTGCAGGCGCTCGCTGAACGGACCTGGGATACGGGCAACGAAGCCTTTCCGCCGACCAGCTTTCAGATCTCCAACATCGCAGGTGGCACAGGCGCGACCAACGTCATTCCGGGCGCGCTGACCGTGCGTTTCAACTTCCGCTTCAGCACCGAACAGACGAGCGACGATCTCAAGCGGACGGTAACGACACTGTTCGATCAGCACGGTCTCGACTACGAGCTCACCTGGGATCTGTCCGGCGAACCCTTTCTCACCGCCACGGATACGCTGATCGGCGCCGTGCGGTCGAGCGTGCGGCACGTGCAGGGCCTGGACCCGGAGCCCTCCACCGGCGGTGGTACCTCCGACGGTCGTTTCATCGCCCGTCTCGGCACCGAGATCGTCGAGCTGGGACCGGTGAACGCCACCATCCACGCGGTGGACGAGCACACCAATGTCGCCGAGCTCGGTCGCCTGTCCGAGATCTATCTGCAGATCCTCGAACGCCTGCTCACTGACGTCCATGGCTAGGACCATCGCCGTAGGGGTCGCGCTCTTTCTCGCGTTTCTGGTGATACGGGCGCCGGCAGGCCTGATCCGAGTGTTCGTGCCCGAGGATGCGCCGGTGGGACTGTTCGAGCTGGATGGCACGCTCTGGCACGGCGCCGGAGATCTGGTGGCGGGCGGGCAGCGTGTCGGGCGCCTCGGCTGGTCGTTCCGACCCGTCACATTGCTGTCAGCCGGCGCCGGCTATGATCTGACGTTGACCGGTGATCAGCTCGACCTGTCCGGTCGCGTGAAAGCGGGTCCCGGCGGCACGACGACCACGCTGAACGGTGAGATCGGTGCCCCGTTCGTCAATGTCTGGCTGGCGCCCTACTACATCGAGCTGTCCGGGACATTCATGCTGGAGGACGTTCGAACCGAAGCCACCGGCCTGAGGCTGGACGACGTGTCCGGCTCACTGAGCTGGGATGGAGGTCCGATCAGCTATCGTCTGTCAGGAAAATTGTACAGATCCACGCTGCCACCCCTGTTCGCTGCTCTGGGCCCCGGATCGGTGGCTACCGTTTACGCGCGGGGTGACGCTACCCCGCTGCTCCACGCCGCACTGCTGGAGAACGGGTTCGCCCGGTTCGGCGTCACCAAGTATCTGACGAGAATGCTGGGTAATCCGTGGCCCGGAGGTGATCCCGATCACGCCGTGGTGCTGGAGGTCGAGGAGCAAGTTTTTTAAGATCTTCCCTGGCTTTTCTCACACAGAGTTGCAGATTTATCAGGCACTTATGTGAGATAAAGTCCGAAGGACCGAGCACGTGAAACCCACGTCGTCCCACCCGCTCTGTCAAAGCTCGCGCGTGTGTGGCGGGTGACAAGGCGTGGGACACGAAGGATGAAGAGAGCCGATGGGACTGACTCAGCTCGCAGCGAGGTTGGTGGAGCCTGCCCGATGGCTCATCATCGGGGGGATCGCGTTCACCCTCGCGAACAGCGTTCTCTTCTTCGTCTCGCCGCCGGAGACCGGAACTGCGCTGGAAGCAGGTGCGCGGTCCGCAGTGACGACACCCGATCGACGTCCGGCGGTCAGCATCAATGCAATCCTGGCGCGTAACCTGTTCGGCGAAGCCGGCCAGACGTCCGTGGTGGTCGACAATACCATCCCGGCCGTGGAGACGCGGCTGCCACTCGAACTCCGGGGTGTGTTCGTTGCCGACCAGCCGGAAGCATCCGCCGCCATCGTCGCGCAGAAAGGTAGGGAAGGCATGGTCTACCTGGTAGGAGAAACCCTGCCCGGCAATGCCGAACTCGTCGCCGTGAACCCTGATCACATCGTTCTAGAGCGCGCCGGTGTGCGCGAGACGCTGACCTTCCCGACGACGAATGAGGGCGGCAATCTGATCGGCGCCAGCGTACCCGACCTGCCGATCGAGAACTACGACGAACCTGTTTACGAAGAGCCTTCCTACGAGGAACCGACCTACGAGGAGCCGTCCTACGATGACGCCGCGACCTCCGCCGAAGCACAGTCACCACAGGACTTCGTGGAAGGCTATCGCGATCAGCTGCAGGCGGATCCCCGAGGAGCTCTGCAGAACATGGGAATCAGTCCGGTGACGGAAGGCGCCGCGCAGGGATACCGCCTGGACGATGTGGCCACCAGCTCCCCCTATCTCAGCCAGACCGGCCTGCAGCCGGGCGACGTCGTGCTCTCGATCAACGGCCAGCCCGTTGGAAACATCGAGCAGGATCGTATGCAGATTGATAACATCCTGGCGCAAGGCTCGGCCCGGATCGAAGTACAGCGGGGGACACGGCGGTTCTTCGTCACCGCCTCACTGAAACAATGAAAACAACCTCTGTCATCCGGCGCCTGCTGGTGCTGCCAACCGCCCTGCTGCTCATGCTCGCCGCGCCGGTCTTCGCTCAGGAGTCGACGGCAAACGGCAACGGCCGCGAGCAGACCTGGAAGATCAACATCAAGAATGCGGACCTGAAGGAGTTCATCGCCCAGGTCGCCGCGATCACGGGTAAGACATTCGTGGTCGATCCCCGGGTAAAGGGCAACGTGACCGTCATCTCGAGCACGCCGATGAACAAGGACGCGGTCTACGCGCTGTTCCTGTCCGTGCTCCGTGTGCACAACTTCATCGCCATGCCGTCCGGTGAGGTGATTCGTATAACGCCGAACGCCCAGGGCAAGCAGACGCCCGGGCCGGAAGGCCCGCTCTCCAAGATGGCTCCGGAGGAGCTCGTCACCCGGGTGATTGCCGCGCAGAACGTCGACTCGGCCGAGCTGGTCAAGATCCTGCGACCGCTCATGGCGCAGTACGGTCATCTGGCGGCGGTCGCGGACCCCAACATCGTCATCATCAGCGACCACGCCAACAACATCCAGCGGCTCATGAAGCTCATTCAGGAGATCGACGTCGCCGACGAGGACGACATCGTCATGGTGCAGCTCGAGCATACCTGGGTCGGCACCGTGGTGGCCCTGCTCGAGCGGGTCGCGCCGGACCAGATCGGACAGAGCGCTGCCGGCCCTCAGAAGATCAATCTGGTGGCGAACGAGCGCAACAACACGCTGCTCGTCCGCGGCAAGCCTCGCCCGGTCGCCGGTATTCTGAAGATCGTCGCCAAGCTGGATCAGCCTGCCACCCAGTCCGGCTCCACCCGCGTGTTCTACCTTCGTTATGGCGATGCGCCGTCCATCGCCGAGGTACTGAACGGCATCATTTCGAAGAAGCAGGCTGAAGGAGAAGGTGCTGCGGAGACGACCATTCAGGCTGACGAGTCCCTCAACGCCATCGTCGTCCGGGCCGAACGCAGTCAGATCGCAGAAATCGAGGACATCATCCAGAAGTTGGACGTGCGTCGGGCCCAGGTGCTGATCGAAGCTGCCATCGTCGAGGTGTCGATGACCAATACCCGCGATCTGGGCGTCGACTTCACCGCCGTGGATCTGTCCGGCGATCCGAACTCCACTACTCCGCTGGTCACGAGCCCGCTGTCCGGCGCCATTCAGAGCCTCATCGCCGGAGCGACCCAGGACGACGGCTCGGTGGACCTGCTGCAGGGCGTGTTCTCGCTGACGGATCCGACAATCGGCGTGGCGAAGATCGACATGGATGGCGTCACCTTCGCGGCCACCATTCAGGCGCTGCAGACGAACTCCAACGCCAACCTGCTGTCTACGCCGACCCTCCTGACACTCGACAACGAGGAGGCGAAGATCGTCGTCGGTAGCGAAGTGCCGTTCCGGACCGGCTCGTTCAGCACCACGGGGGACGGCTCTCAGAATCCTTTCACCACCATCCAGCGCAAGGACGTGGGCCTGCAGCTCACGGTGACGCCGCATGTGCACGACGGCGAAACGGTGCGGCTCGAAGTGGCCCAGGAAATCACCGCTGTCCTGCCGGAGGCGCCCATCGGCAACGCAGGGTTTTCCGACGTAGTGACGTCGAAACGCGAAATCGAGACGGCCGTGCTCGCCGACGATGGTCAGACCATCATCCTGGGTGGACTGATTCAGGACGACATCACGATCAACGACTCCCGCGTACCGCTGCTCGGTGACATCCCGGGGATCGGCTGGCTGTTCCGTAACGAATCGAAGTCGAAGACCAAGCGCAATCTGCTGATCTTCCTGCGGCCGACGGTCATCCGTGACAAAGCTCAGGCTGAGACGGAAACGCAACGTAAATTCCAGGAGATCTGGGAGGTGGACATCCTCATCCCCGGCGCGAGCGAGCCCTCCACCAATCCGTCCGAGCTGTTCGACGGACGCGACTGACACCGGGTCTGTGACCCATCCGCCCGCTGGCAGCGTCTGAAACGTGCGTAGTCTGAAAGCCCTCAGCTACCGCTTCAGCCGCTGGTTCATCGGCCTCATCGCCCGCCCGCAACTCGCCGGCTCGGAGGTTGACCTCGAAGGTGAACGGGCGGTGCCCGTGGATCCGGCGAGTGCAGGCAACTTCATCTACGTGCTCGGCAGCCGCTCCCTGAGCGACCTGATCGTGCTCGATCTGGTCTGCGAGCGGATCGGCGTACCTTCACCGCTCACGCCTATCGAGTACTCGGGTCACCGGGAAGACCGGCGATTCTTCTTTCTGAGTCGGCCCGCGGGCGGCTGGTTCCGACGCAACACCATGCAGACCTACTCGGAACGTATGGTGCGGATCCTCGGCAGCGTGGACGAATCCTGCGATGCCGCCCTGCTGCCGGTCGCGGTTTTCTGGGGTCGCGCGCCGCAGAAGGAGGGTTCCATCTGGCACGCCATCCTTTCCGAGAACTGGTCGGTCACATCGAGGCTCAAACGCCTGGGGAACCTGTTCCTGAGCCGCCGCTACATCGTGGTGAGCTACGGCACACCCATCCCGCTGCGGGAACTGGCAGGAGCGGAGGAAAACCTCGCGGTCCGACGGGCTGCCCGTCTGCTCCGCGTCCGTTTGCGCAATCAGCGTGTGGCGACGCTGGGTCCGGATTTTTCTCACCAGCGGACACTGGCCGATCAGATTCTCGGCAGCCGTGCGGTGCGCTCGGCCATCGAGTCGTCGCCCGTCGGCCCGCAGAAGGCAGAAAAGCAGGCCAGAAAGGCCATCCGCAGCATCGCATCGAACATGTCGTTTCCCACCATCCGCGTGCTGGCAAGGCTGCTCACCTGGTTCTGGCAGGAAATCTACGATGGCGTGGAGATCCACGGGCTGCAACGGCTGCAGCGTATCGCCGAGAGTCATACGGTGGTCTACCTGCCTTCCCACCGCAGTCACATCGACTACCTGCTGTTGTCCTACCTGCTGTTCTACCGCGGCCTCATGATTCCGCACATCGCTGCCGGCGATAACCTCAACCTGCCGCTGGTGGGTCCGCTGCTCCGCCGCGGCGGTGCGTTTTTCATGCGCCGGCAGTTCCGCGACGACCCGATCTATGCCGCCGTTTTCTCCGAGTACCTCTATCAGGTCTATCGGCGGGGGCACTGTGTCGAGTTCTTTCCGGAAGGCGGTCGGTCGAGAACCGGCCGGCTGCTGCCGGCACGGCTCGGCATGCTGAAGATGACGCTCGAATGCCACGAACGGGGTATTCCCCGACCGCTGGCTCTGGTTCCCGTCTATTTCGGCTACGAGAAGCTCATCGAGGCACGTAGCTACTTAGACGAGCTGCGTGGAACGGAGAAACGGCGCGAATCCATCGGTGACATCTTCCGGAGCCTCGCACTGATCCGCCAGGATTTCGGTAAGGTGGACGTGAACTTCGGCGAGCCGCTCGTGCTCGGCGACTGGCTCCCGGTCTCCGGGGCAGACAACCCGACCTACGAGCTCGGCCAGGAGATCCTCCGACGCATCAACGAATCCGCATCGATCAACCCGATCAATCTGGTCGCCCTGGTCACCCTGTCCACACCCCGGTTCGCCATCGACGAAACTCAGCTCGTCGAGCAGGTTGAATGTCTGATGGCCCTGCTGCGAGCCGACGCCGCATATCACGACCTCAGCATCACCACGCTCGATGGTGCCGGGGTGGTGCAGTATGTGGAACACCTGGGCATGCTCAGCCGGGAGCGTCAGGAGTTCGGCGACATCCTCTGCCACGATCCCGTCAATGCCGTACTCATGACCTGGTACCGGAACAATGTGGTTCACGCGTTCGCGCTGCCTTCGCTGATCGCCTGCCTGGTCCGGGAGCGCCGACGCCCGTTCGGCAGATCGGCCATCGTCACCATGGTCGATGTGGTGTTTCCGTACATCGCCGCCGAGCTGAACATCCGGCACATCCCCGGCGCGACCGATCGTTGGGTTGATCACATGCTTGCACTCGGCCTCCTCGAGCTGCATCCCAGTGGCGGCTGCATGCCACCTCCTCCAGGCAATCCCAACCAGCACAGACTGCAGCTCCTCTCCAGCATCATCGAGCCCACGCTGGAGAGGCTGTACATCGTGATCGCGCTTCTGGCCTCACAGGCGCCACGCACCCGGGAATCCCTGCAGGACGACAGCCGCAAGGTTGCGCAGAAAGTGAGTCGCATCTATGGCATCAACGCGCCGGAATTCTTCGACGCCCGGCTCTTCAACCTGTTCGTCGATAAGCTGATCGCGGATGGCGTGGTGCAGGAGGGAGCAGATGGCGCTCTCATCCATGGCGCACTCGTCAGGGAGGTCATGAAGGCGGCGGGCTCCGTTCTCGATCCGCAGTTCCGCTATGCCATACTGCTGGAAGGCTGATCGGTGGCAGCGGGGCGACGGCCGCGGTAGACGTCATAGCGGATCGACCTGCCGCGGATCGTCCAGTCCGGGCGGCCGATGACGGGATCCCTGGCACGACGCTTCAGCACCACACGGGAGCCTGCCCGTTCCTTCGCCAGCTCGATGTCATCCTCATCGAGCGTCGTCTCTTCATCGAGCAGGGCCGCAAGATACTGCATGCGTTTTCCGGGCAGCGCAGTCTTGCCTCTTGCCGGAAACATGGGATCGAAGCAGATCACGTCGAAGGAGTCGTGATTCTGCTCGAGCAGCAGGCGCGAATCCCCGAGCGTGAGACGGGCTCCGACGACTTCACCGCCGAGCCGATCCAGCAGATCGCCGAGCAGTGCCCACAGCACAGGATGCCGCTCGACCAGATGCACTTCCTGCCCGGCGAGGACGAGTGCCAGACCATCGATCCCGAGACCGGCAGTCGCGTCCAGGACGCGCAGACGAGTGCCTTTGCGGATACCACACGCCCTGCCGAGCAGAAAAGGTCCGCGCAGTCGGCGTTCGATCTCTGCGCGTTCGACGGCCAGTCCCCTGGCGTCACCACGTCGCACCAGTTCCAGTCGACGGTTCCCGTAGCGGAGATGGAATTCAGCCGGCCCGTTCGCCGCGCGGACCATGCGGAAGTGGTCTTTCCAGGCCGCAAAGCGTGGCTCGTCGGCCTCTGAACAGACCAGATCTACGTTGGCAGTTTCCGCCAGGGTGAGTCTCCAGTCAGATACTCGGGCAATCCCAGCGCGGCGTCGACTTCCTCACCGCGCGCCAGACAACGCAACGATACGATAAGGAGCTCTTCCCCACCCGACTCGCAATCCATCGCTGCTGCACCGACCCACCAGCTCGCCACTTCACCCGCCAGCGGCCAGTCCACATACCGTCTGTAGAAGGCCTCTTCAGGCGACGACGAATACAGCCGATCCTTCTGCTCCACGCTCGGTACACCGTCGCTGTTCCGCCATGCGGCGAGATAATGAAGATCGCGGCGCGACCGTATGCTGGTGAGCACACCCGGCACCTCCGGCCGGAGCGCCAGCATTCGCTCTGCCAGCAGCTCCGAGGAGCTGACCCGAAGGATCGGGACGTCTGCGGCGAGAGCGATCGCCTGAGCTGCTGCGGCTGCAATCCTGACCCCGGTGAAGGAACCAGGTCCACGGCCGAATGCCACCGCATGCAGCTTCGAGATCAACGCAGGCCGTGACAGGCCCGTCATCCCCACCAGCTCGGTCAGCAGGGGCAGCAACCGCTCGTTGTGCTTTTTCTCCACATGCTCGGACCTGACGAACCGGTTACCATCCATCGACAGAGCGACGGTGCACAGCGCGCCGGACGTCTCGATCGCAAGCACATTCTTCATCGAGGTATGTTATCCAAGCCCTAGATCTCTCGGAAGCGTTGGTCCGGATTCTGGCGTCTGCACAGCCCGTTGCTGCGCGGGAACGGGTACCCCTGGCAAACGCGCTGTCCCGCGTCCCGGCAGAGGACGTCATGGCACCGCTGAGCCTGCCCCCCTTTTCGAGCTCGGCCATGGACGGTTTCGCGCTGCAGGGCGTTTCCGGCCGCGCGGGCACTTCTCTGACCGTCGTCGGCGAGAGTCTTGCCGGCCATCCGTACGCCGGCACCCTGAGCGCCGGCGAGTGCATCCGCATCACCACGGGCGCTCCGGTGCCGGACGGCGCGGATACGGTGATCATCCAGGAAAACTGCGAGCGTGACGGGAAAGCGGTGACCCTCATGGCATCGGTGGAAACAGGCGCCAATATTCGACAGCCGGGGCATGACGTACACAAGGGAGAGACCGTCTGCAGTCGAGGGCGTCCGCTTTCGCCTTTCGCCATCGGCTGGCTGGCTGCCTGCGGGATCACGGACGTCGACGTTGTCGAGCGGCCGAGAGTCGCCATCTTTTCCACGGGCGACGAGCTCGCTGCACCGGGTGAACCGCTGACTGACGGCCAGATCTACGACGCCAACCGGTTCGCCGTGATGGCGCTGCTGGAAGGACTGCCGGTGCGCGTCACCGATCTCGGAATCCTGCCCGACGATCCTGCCCGGATCGAGCAGGCTCTCTCCGACGCTGCCCGTACCCATGAGCTCATCCTGACCTCCGGCGGTGTTTCCGTCGGTGATGCCGACTACGTGCGGGACATCGTCCAGCGCCTGGGAAGGATCGAACTCTGGCGTCTCAACCTCAAGCCGGGCAAGCCGCTCGCCTTCGGCACCGTCGGCACTTCACTGTTCATCGGCCTGCCTGGAAATCCCGTGTCCACCATCGTGACCTGCCTGCTGGTGGCAAAACCACTGATCCTTCGACTGGCGGGTGCAGAGCCGAGCGCACCGCGGTATCACCGCGCCAGACTCATGGAGCGTATTGAACATACTGCCGGTCGCGAAGAGTTCCAGCGGGGAGTCATACAACGGCAGGAGACGACGACCTGGGTACACGTTTCCGGTGATCAGAGCTCCAACCGTCTCGCCACCTTCAGCGGGGCGGATTGCCTGATTCGAATTCCCAAGACCGCAGGCGATCTGGCAGAAGGTTCCGAAGTCGACGTTCTACCGCTGTACGGCCTGTCGGACGCGTTCTGAGTAGCAAAAATCGGAGGGAGTGAGGGGCACACAGCGCGGAGATGAATCCGCGCCTCGGAAGGCGAAGCGTCAGGATTCAGCCGGTGGCGCCGCCACCGGCCGGACCCTGTGAGACCGGTCTCCTGTGGAGGCTCAGCGCCTCTTCGCAGGAGGACGCCGTGCGACGGTGCCTTTCTTCACCTTACGCTTGGCGGCGGTCTTCTTCGCAGCGGTCTTTCTGGCAGCAGGTCTTTTCGCAGCCTTTTTCTTGGCTACTTTCTTCTTAGCTGCCTTCTTCTTCGCCGGTCTTTTCTTCGCGACTTTTCTCTTCGCGGCTTTCTTCTTGGCGACCTTCTTCTTCGCTACGGTCTTCTTCTTCGCGGCTTTTTTCTTCGCCGGACGCTTCTTAGCGGCAGTCTTCCGCTTTTTAGCGGCCGTCTTCCGCTTCGCTGCAGTTTTCTTACGAGCTACCGTTTTTTTCTTGGCAGCAGCCTTCTTCTTCGCTGGCCGCTTCTTGGCGGCTGTCTTCTTCTTAGCTGCAGTCTTCTTCTTTGCAGGTGCTTTCTTCTTCGCTGCAGCCTTTTTCTTGGCTACCTTTTTCTTCGGTGCCTTCTTAGCTGTACGTTTCGCTATCGGCATCAAGAATCTCCTCGGCTAAGTTGAGTTGTGTTTACCGATGACCAGTGTCTGAACTGCTGACACCGAATTCGTCTTCGGTTGACCTTCGAACTACGCCTGGCTTCCGGGGGTGAAAACGCAAGACAACGAAAATCGTAGCGAATGATATGCAAATAGAATTAAAAATACAGCACTAGTTTCGCAATGCGGCGAGTATCTCTTTCTGTATTTTTTCTACTTTTCCGAGCCCGTTCACGGTTACGTAGCGCAGTTTGTCACCATCTGCTCTTTCTCTGTAGTAACCAACGAGTGGTGCCGTCTGCTGACGGTAAACTTCCAGACGTTCGCGAACCGTCTGCTCTTTGTCATCGTCGCGCTGAATCAGCGGCTCTCCGGTAACGTCATCGACTCCTTCGCGTTTCGGCGGGTTGTATGTGACGTGATACGTTCTGCCCGAGCCCGGGTGCAGACGACGACCGCTCATCCGCTTGATGATTTCGTCGTCCGGTACCGAAATTTCCAGCACAACCTCTATGTCTACACCGGCAGAACCGAGCGCTTCTGCCTGGACGATCGTCCGCGGGAAACCATCGAACAGGAAGCCGTTCGCGCAGTCCTTTTCCGCGATCCGCTCCCTGACAAGCTCGATGATGATGTCGTCCGAGACCAGTGCGCCCGAATCCATGACTGCCTTCACCCGCTTACCGAGCTCGGATCCGGCGCTGACCGCGGCACGCAGCATGTCGCCGGTCGAGATCTGCGGAATCCCGAACTCCCGGCAGATGAACTGCGCCTGTGTACCTTTTCCGGCACCTGGCGGTCCGAGCAGAATGATCTTCATGAGTGTGACTCCTTGAGAGGTAAAGTGGTCGCGGGCGGATGTCCCTACCTACGGATGCACCTGGCTTCGCGTACGGCAGGGATCATCTCCAGAGCATCCATGAGGTAGTACAGTTCGAGCAGTCCATCCAGATGAACTTCCACCTCGATCAGCACCGTGCTGCGATCCGGCAGCACCCGGCCACTGTTGGAAAGCAGCATGATGCCGAGTCGGTCGAGAAACGTTGAAATGTCCACGAGCAGGCCGGATCGATCGTCCGCGCAGAGTTCGATGGTGAAACTCGTCTGAGGCCGCTGAGCGCGTCTCGGAGCAGTTTCATCGAGCAGGCTCATCTGGGCAGGTGCCGTCGAAGATGGTGCCACCCGATCCGCCGGCACCAGCTCTCCCAGCACATCCACAATCTGGCAGCTGCCGTTGCCCAGCGCGGTCAGGCAGCCCTGCGTGGATTCGAACCCCAGCCTCGCTGCGACACCCTGCAACTGCACGGCACCCGGTGTCGGCAGCCCGAGCCGCTGCAGCGAACGGCTGAGCAGCGCCCTGCCTTCGGCTTCATTGTCCTGCGACGGACGGTTGCGGAACCACTCGCTGACCTTTTCCCTGGCGCGTGAGGTGCGCAGGCAATCAAGATGCTGATGAAGCCAGGCCCGCTGGGGCCGGACTTCTTCGCCCGTGATGATCTCGACCCGCTGGCCACTGAGCAGTGGCTGATTGAGCGCCACCCTTTTTCCATCCACGAGCGCGCCAATACAGCGGTGCCCGACTTCCGTATGCACCCGGTACGCGAAATCCAGGGCTGTCGCTCCGGTGGTCAGGTCCAGCACGTGCCCCTTGGGGGTATAGACGAAAATCCGCTCCTCACGGATCCGGCTGCCGAGCTCCAGGCCGAACCGCTCCTGGCGGATGCGCGATTGCGCTTCCTCCTGCCAGTCCACCACCTGTCGCAACCAGTCCATCTTTCGCGAGTAGAACTCGTCCTCGCCGTAGCCATCCTTGTATGCCCAGTGCGCGCACACACCGAGCTCAGCCTCTTCGTGCATCTCCGGCGTTCGGATCTGCACCTCCAGCGTCTTGCCGTCGCTCCAGCTCACGGCAGTGTGGATCGACCGGTAACCGTTTTCCTTCGGCACGGCAACGTAATCGTCGAACTCACTCGGCAGGTGCTGCCACTGGGTATGTATGACCCCCAGCGCGGAGTAGCACTGGCCGATGTCCGGGACGAGCACCCGTATCGCCCGGACATCGTAAACTTCCTTCATCCCCACCTTCTTGGCGCGCATTTTCCGCCAGATGGAATAGATGTGTTTGGCACGCCCGGAGACTTTCGCCTGAATGCCTTTCTCCGCCAGCCTGGCCTCCATCGTCTCGACGATTTCCCGGATCTCCCGCTCCCGCTCTTCCCGCCTGCCGTCGAGCTGACGGGCAATGGTCTTGTAGACTTCGGGCGCCAGATACCGCAGTGCCAGGTCCTCCAGTTCCCACTTCAACTGCCAGACGCCGAGCCGGTTGGCCAGGGGTGCGAAGATCTGATGAGCCTCCTGGGCGATGCGGGCCTGGCGTTCCGGTGTACTGTGCTTGGCGCCGCGCAGGGCGACGGTACGCTCGGCGAGCTTGAGCACCGCAACCCGGGCATCGTCCACCATGGAGATGAGCATGCGCCTGATGTTGTCGACCTGATTCCGTGACTCGCTGATCTGCATCCGGGAATTGTTCATGTCGAGCAGACTGCTGTCGGCCAGCCTGACGACCGCTGCCACCAGATCGGCGACGTCTTCTCCCACCACAGACCGGATCCGTGAGGCTTCGAGGGAGCCCGTCCGGACCGGCCGGTACAGCAGCGCCGCCGCGACGGATGCTGCATCCATGTTCAGCGTAAGGACCAGATTGGCGAGCTCCACGCCTTTTTCCAGGAATTCCTCGGCGCGGTACGGCAACGCGGCAACCAGCGAAACGGCCCGGACGACCAGCTCCCGATCCGACTCCAGATCGCCTTCCAGGCGTGCGCTCCAGGTGTCCATGTCGACGCGCCCGTCCGCGAGGCGCGGAATGCTGTCGCTGGCCTTTACCATTGCTTCCGAAAAACCCCCAGTGTCTCGACGTGCGCCGTGTGTGGAAACATGTCGAATATGCCTACCTGCTCCAGCGAGTATCCGATTCCGGTCAGTGTCGCCGCATCGGCCGCAAACGAGGCAGGTGAGCAGCTGACATAGACGATCCGTCGCGTCTCTCCCGATCCGAGCCAGGCTGCCAGATTGGGACCGGCACCCGATCGCGGAGGGTCCAGGAGCAGATACTCCGCCTGCCCCGGATTCAGGCAGTCGGCATCATACAGATCCTGCACTGCAAACTCACACCGCTCGGCAAGTCCGTTGCGTGCTGCGTTCAGGCGCGCACGTTCGATTGCGGTTTCAGAGCTTTCCAGCCCGGTCACGTGCAGTCCGCGTGACGCCAGAGCCAGAGAGAAATTGCCGATGCCGCAGAAGAGATCCAGTACCCGCCCACCGGGTGGCGCGCTCAGCGCGTCCACGGCAGCACGTACGAGTGCCCGGTTCATCACCATGTTCACCTGGGTGAAATCCGTGGGCCGGAAGCAGAAGTGCAGACCGAAATCCGGATTCCCGTATCCCAGGTACGGCACGTTGGACTCACCGGATACGGGAATCACCGTGTCGTAACCGCCACTCTGGGTATAGCAGCGCACCCCATGCATACGACCGAATCGGCCGATCGCTGCCAGATCCCGTGCGCTGAGCGGTGTCAGATGCCGCAGCACGACGGCCGCCACATCGTCACCGGCCGCAAGCTCGACCTGTGGAATGCGATCCGGACGGGACAGATCCGCAATCAGCGTCTGGAGCGGGCCGGCGAGCCGCGACAGTGACGGAACGAGCGCGAGGCACTCGTCCATGCGCGCAACCCGGCTCGAGAAGCTCTCGCGGAAGCCGACCAGCACCTTGTCACCGACCAGGCGCACACCGAGCCGCGCTCTGGACCGATAGTGATAACGTGGGCCCGCCACCGCCGGAGCGAGCCGTTCCGGGACCACGGACAACCGCTCGAGCGCCTCCAGCAGCTGACTTTCCTTCAGCCGGAGCTGCTCAGCGTAGTCGAGGTGCTGCATCACACAGCCACCGCAACGGGGAAACACCGCGCAGGGCGCCGCTACCCGATCTCCGACACCGTGGGGAACCTGCTCAACCACCGCCCACCAGACGCCGCGACGCCTCCTGACAACCCTTGCCGTCACCTGCTCTCCCGGCAGCGCGTTCTTGATGCGCAACCGGCGTTCTCCCACGGATGCTTCTCCCAGTCCGTCAGCGGCAAGCGTGTCCACACCGACGTCCACCACACGAGGTATCCTCGCACGAGCCATCAGCCGCTCCGGATGAGCAGCCGCCGACTCAGCAGCGGCCTGGGGCCGAGATGAACGGCCAGTGCTTCCCCGAACAACCGCCGAGCTGCCCGCCGCACCTCACGGTCGTGAAACGCCTCCCTGCCGATGGCTGTCAGCACGTGACCCGGAACACCGTCCGCCGCGGTCTCGAAACCCCGATCGGGAACGAGCCGGTAATGACCGTCCACCTCGAGCGGGCGGCCGTCCACGTCCTGCTCGAAGTCGAGGCCATAACCCAGATCCTCGAGCAGAACCTTCTCGAAGCTGCGCAGCACGACCGCCGTACTCCCATCCAGGTTCTCATACGCCCAGGCAAGCGCGGCATAGAGCCTTGGATGGGCTTCCCGTTCCGCAACCAGCCGGGTCACGAGCTCAGCCAGGTAGAAGGCGCTGGCGAGACAGGCGCCACCGAACCAGTACTGGCGGTCCGATTCATAGCCAGTCAGAGTGCCTAGACTGGACCGTCCGGACCAGCCGATCCGAGCGGTGGCGAAGGGCTGTATGCTCCGACCCCGGCGGCCTCGAGCACCACGGCCGACGAGGCTGACCCTGCCGTGATTGAGAGTGAGCGCGGAGACGATGAGGCTCGTCTCGCGGTAGGGTCGGGTGTGCAGAACGATGGCAGGCTCGTCGACCACCCTGGTGCGGCTAGTCATATCCCATCCGCCGGAGCGCTGCGTCGCTGTTGGTCCAGCCTGGTTTCACCTTCACCCACAGCCGCAGCATCACCGGCCGGTCGAGCAGCGCTTCGATGTCCCGGCGCGCCTCCTGACCGATGAGCTTCAGCTTCTCGCCACCTTTACCGATGATGATGCGCTTCTGACCCGACCGCTCCACGTAGATGTCCGCCGCGATGTCTACCCGGCCCTCCACCTCCGCGAACTGCTCGATCACCACCGCCGTGCGGTGAGGAATCTCGTCGCCCATCCGCCGCATGAGTTTCTCCCGGATGATCTCGGAGACGATGGATTTCTCCGTCTGGTCCGTCACCTGATCCGGTGGAAACAGGTGCGGCTGCTCAGGCAGGCGGGCGAACACTTCCCGCCGCAATGCATCCAGTCCCTGCCCCTTGAGTGCGGACACCGGAATGATCGCCTCGAAGCAGCCAAGCCGGTTGAGCCGGTCGATCACCGGCAGCAGAGTTTCCTTCTGTCGGATCTGGTCCACCTTGTTGATCACGGCGAGGGTTGGCGTGCCGCTGTCGCGGACGTGGCGCATCACCAGTTCATCCGCCGGCGTCCACTGGTCCCTGTCCAGTACCACGATGATGAGATCCACATCGCCGAGAACGGATGTCGCCGAGCGGACCATCCGCCGGTTCATCTCCCGGTCGGCATGTTCGTGGATGCCTGGTGTGTCCACGTAGATGGCCTGATTCTCGCCTTCCGTATCCACGCCGAGCATCACGTGCCGGGTGGTCTGCGGCTTGCGTGACGTGATGGCCAGCTTCTGCCTGAGCAGATGATTGAGGAGGGTGGACTTGCCGACGTTCGGCCTGCCGACCAGCGCGACGTAACCGCAGCGGGTCTGTTTTGCCGTTTCAGTCATGCTCGCCCAGCCTTTCGATCATTGCCTCGGCAGCGGTTTTCTCGGCCGCCCTGCGGCTGCTGCCACTGCCTGTCGTCGTCAACTCGAGATCGTCGACCCGGCAGCAGACGGTGAACGTACGTCTGTGATCGGAACCTGAAGTGCCGACCACCTCGTAGACAGGCAGCGCCAGCGACCGACCCTGAAGCAGCTCCTGCAGCGTCGTCTTCGGATCCTTGCTGACACCGCGCGAGTCGATGGCCTCGAGATGGGTCACGTAGAGCTTGTGCACCAGTGCCCGGGCGGCCTCGATACCGCCATCCAGGCTGACGGCGCCGATCACGGCTTCCACCGCATCGGCCAGAATGGATGCCCGCTGGCGCCCTCCACTCTTGCGCTCACCGATACCGAGCCTGAGAAAGTCGCCGAGCTCGAGCTCGACGGCAATTCTGTTCAACGTATCCCGGCGGACGAGCTGAGCACGAACGAGTGTGAGCGCATCTTCAGCCAGCTCCGGGTGGGTCTGGTAGAGGGTGTCTGCAATCAGGTAACCGAGCACCGCATCACCCAGAAACTCGAGACGTTCGTTGTGCTGCCTCGAGTGGCTCTTGTGGGTCAGTGACTGTTCGAGTAGCGAGCGGTTTCTGAAGCGGTAGCCGATCCGGGATTCGAGCCGGTTCAGCGCGGACGCATCAGTGGTATTCGTACCGGTCACCGAACGACAGCACCGCGTCCACGTTGCCGACGATGGGTTCGCGTACCTCGTACTGGACGATGAGCACCGTGCCCGTCTTCGACCGTTCGATGGTGAGAATGTTCTTGAGATCGAAGTCCCGCAGGCTGTTCACCCGGAACCGCTTCCGCAGCGACTCGCGGATCTCGTCCTTGGACATCGTGTTGACGTTCGGCGGCAGTCCATCGAAGACGGCCTTCATGGTCTGCCAGTCGATGTAGTGTGGTCCCAGTTTCAGCAGCAGGGTCACGCACGCTACCAGGGCGGATACCCCGATCAGCATGCTGAGCGCGGAAGCGCCGCGCTGTTTCCTTGCAGTTCGCATCATCATGTCCTATGACGTCTCCGACGGACCCCATGGGCGCCTGGTCCGTTAAAACCATCGATTCCGGGAGAAGGTGGGCCAGTGCAATCCCGGTTCCTTGTGCACCCAGATCGCCACGGCTTTGCCGACGATGTTGCGCTCGCGGGCGAAGCCCCACTTGCGGCTGTCTTCGCTCTTACCCCGGTTGTCACCCATCATGAAGTAAGAGTCTTCCGGTACCGTCCACTCCCGCGGCTGCTCGCTGATCTGATAGCGGTAGATCTGATGCGCGCGGCCGTCGAAAGTCTCCGTATATTCCCTGATCGGCAGGTCGCCGAATGGGGTGCGTTCCTCAAACTGGGAAACGAACTCGTAGTCCGCACGTTCACCGTTGATGTAAAGCGCCTTGTTCTCATACCGGATCACGTCTCCAGGCACACCGATGACCCGCTTGATGAAGTAACGGGGGTCGTGTGGCGGGATGAACACCATGATATCGCCGCGTTGCGGCTCACCCACGTTGAATATCTTGGTGCCGAACACGGGCAGGCGAATACCATATGCAAATTTGTTGACAAGAACGAAATCGCCCACCTCAAGGGTGGGGACCATGGACTCCGACGGGATCTGATAGGGCTCGGCCAGAAAGCTCCGCAGCACGAGCACCAGCAGCAGAATGGGAAAGAACGAGCGGGCATACTCGACGATCACCGGTTCGCGGACCGCCTGATCGAGTGCCTGCCCCTTGGTACCGCTGTCCGCGAGCGCCTTCCGCGCTGCCTGACGCCGGGGTTTGAGCACCAGCACGTCGAATGCCCAGATGGCACCACTGATCAGTACCGCCCAGCTCAGGACCAGAGGCATATCGATGTCCACGCAGTCTCCTTAGTCCGCTGTCTTTCGGGCAGTCCGCAAACGCATCAGTTTACCTCAGCTGTCCGTCCGGACCTGCGCATCCGACAGACCGGCGTCACCGTTCCACCTTCAGTGCGGCCAGGAACGCCTCCTGCGGAATTTCCACCCTGCCCAGCTGCTTCATGCGTTTCTTTCCCGCTTTCTGCTTTTCTAGCAGCTTCTTCTTCCGTGTGACGTCACCGCCATAGCATTTGGCGGTGACGTTCTTGCGAAGCGCCTTAACCGTCTGGCGTGCGATGATCTGACTGCCGATGGCAGCCTGAATTGCTACATCGAACATCTGCCGGGGAATGAGCTCACGCATCTTGTCCACCAGCTGACGGCCACGGGCCTGGGCCTGCTCCCGGTGAACGATCATGGCGAGCGCATCAACGCGTTCACCGTTGATCAGAATGTCGAGCTTCACCAGGTTGGACGCCTCGAAACGGCTGAAATTGTAATCCAGTGAGGCGAAACCCCGACTCACCGACTTCAGACGGTCGAAGAAATCCATGACCACCTCGTTCATGGGCATTTCCCAGAACATGGACACCTGGCCCGATGAAAACTGCATGTTCTTCTGCACGCCGCGACGTTCGACGCAGAGGCTGATGACGTTGCCCACGTACTCCTGAGGCACCAGGATGTTCACGTCGGCAATGGGCTCGCGCATCTCACGGTAGTTCTCCGGCAGCCTCGACGGGTTGTCCACCTGCACCACGCTGCCATCGGCCCTGATCACCTCATAGACCACGGTAGGTGCCGAGGTGATCAGATCCAGGTCATATTCCCGTTCCAGGCGTTCCTGAACGATCTCCATGTGCAGCATGCCGAGAAAGCCGCAGCGGAAGCCGAAGCCGAGCGCCTCCGAGGTTTCCGGCTCGTAGAAGAGCGAGGCATCGTTCAGGGTCAGCTTCTCGAGCGCCTCGCGGAAACTTTCGAAATCTTCCGAGTTGACGGGGAACAGGCCGGCGAACACCTGCGGCTTGACCCGGGCAAATCCCGGTAGTGCCGGCACCTCGGGATGTCTGGCGGAGACCATGGTGTCGCCCACCGGCGCGCCATGAATGTCCTTGATGCCGGCGATCACATAGCCCACCTCACCGGAGGACAGTCGCTCCTGTCGCGTCAGCTTGGGCGTGAAGCAGCCGACCTCGTCGATCACGTGGGTCTTGCCCAGGGACTTGATGAGGATCTTGTCACCCTTGCCGACGCTGCCATCGACGACGCGAACCAGCGAAACGATTCCGAGGTAGTTGTCGAACCACGAGTCGATGATCAGTGCCTGCAGTGGTGCTTCGGGATCACCTTCCGGGGGTGGAATGTCCCGGATCAGACGCTCGAGCAGCGCCGGCACGCCCTGGCCCGTCTTGGCCGAGATGCTGATGATGTCGCTGGTATCGATACCGATGATGTCTTCGATCTCCTGCGCCACTTTTTCGGGCTCCGCCTGCGGCAGGTCGATCTTGTTGAGCACCGGCAGGACTTCGAGTCCCTGCTCAATGGCCGTGTAGCAGTTCGCGACGGATTGTGCTTCCACTCCCTGAGCCGCATCCACGACCAGCAGTGCGCCTTCGCACGCCGCCAGCGAGCGAGACACCTCGTAGCTGAAGTCGACGTGCCCCGGCGTGTCGATGAAGTTGAGCTGGTAGGTCCGGCCGTCGGCGGCCTCGTAGTCCAGCGTGACGCTCTGGGCCTTGATGGTGATGCCCCTCTCCCGCTCCAGATCCATGGAATCGAGCACCTGCTCCGCCATCTCCCGCTCGGAAAGGCCGCCGCAGAGTTGAATGAGACGGTCCGCCAGCGTCGACTTGCCGTGGTCGATGTGGGCAATGATGGAAAAATTTCTGATGCGGTCCGTTTGAGACACGGGAATCAGGCACCGTCCGGATGGGGGGAGAAACGCGGCCAGGCCAGGCATGCCCGCGGCGCGCGAGTTTAGCCTATATCCGGCGGTCGGTCAGTACCTCACTCCGGTACGCGAAGTGCCAGAAACAGTGGCGCCTGACCGCGGATCACCAGCAGCGCCACGGAGCGACCGGGTTCCAGACCGTCGGCGATGGCGAAGAAGCTGTCCGTGTCCGTCACGGCCTGGTTGTCCAGCTTGGTGATGATGTCACCGGGACGGATGCCGCTTTCCAGCGCGCTGCCGGTCGCGTCGGTCACCCGTACGCCTCCGGAGATGCTCAGCCGCTCCAGCACAGTCTCCGGAACGGGTTCCACTGTCATGCCGAGACGCGGAGCGCCACCGTCCTGACTGCGACTGCTGACGACCGGCTCGCCCCGGTCGGGTGCCTCGCCGATCTCCAGGGTGATCTCCATTTCCTCACCGTTTCTGATCACGTCGAGCGAAGCCTTCGTGCCCGGCCTGATTCGACCCACGAAGTGCGGCAGCTCCGACGAAAAGTCGATGGGATGGTCGTTGATCGCCGTGATGATGTCCTGCTCCTGGATCCCGCCGGCCTGCGCAGGGCTGCCGTCCAGCACGCGCGAGATGAGCGCCCCACGGGGTCTATCCAGCCCCAGCGCCTCCGCCAGGTTCTTGTCCACGTCCTGGATCATTACGCCCAGCCAGCCACGGGCCACGTGTCCCGTTTCCTTCAGCTGATTGACCACTTCCATGGCGACGTTAATGGGAATCGCAAAGGACACGCCCATGAAGCCGCCGGAGTTTGAGTAGATCTGCGAGTTGATACCCACCACCTCGCCGTCCAGGTTGAACAGTGGTCCCCCCGAGTTGCCGGGATTGATGGCAACGTCGGTCTGCAGATAGGGCACGTAGTTTTCGTTGAGCTCCGTGGGCAGCGATCGGCCCTTTGCGCTGACGATTCCGGCCGTGACCGAGTAGTCGAAACCGAAAGGGGAGCCGATGGCCAGCACCCACTCACCGACCTTCAGTTTTTCCGAGTCGCCGAGCCTGACGTTCGGCAGATTCTTCGCGTCCACCCGCAGCAACGCAAGATCCGAACGGGGATCGGAGCCGACGAGCTCGGCGTCCAGCTCCCGACGGTCGGAAAAGCGAACAACGATCTCGTCCGCTTCCTCGACGACGTGGTAGTTGGTCAGGATGTAGCCATCACCGAGCACGAAGCCGGAACCCAGCGAACGGGGGCGCAGGTAAGGTGCCGGCTGACCGCCCCGATCCGGCGGGAAAAAGCGCCGGAAGAACTCGTCGAGTTCCTCGCTGCGGCTGCGCTGATCATCCGCGTTCTGATCGTCCATTCGCCGGATGGAGCTGATGTTGACCACCGCGGCCGCGTTCTGCTCCACGAGTCGCGTGAAGTCCGGCAGCTCGCGCGCGGTCGCAGACTCCGTCAGCAGCAGCAGAGAGCCTGCCGCCAGCAGCACCCAGGCCTGCCGGACTCGATCGTTCAACTTCTTCCTTTGAAGGGTCATCACACTTCCCAAAACACTAACCTTCGACTTCCCCACAGTCCGGACCTACCGGACTCAAGTCCGGACCTCGGCCCGGACGTCCAGCAGGCGTACGCCGCGCTGCCGACTACCTCGTACCAGTGTCCGGCCGAGCAGCAGGCTTGCCACCAGACCAGCGCCGATACAGATTCCGCCGACCCAGGTCGATCCGGGCACCACGGCTGCCAGGACCGCCCAGGCCAGCAACGGACCGAACAGCAGGGCGCTGCTCTTCGCAAGCCCCGAGGCGTCGACCGAAATCCACATCGGATCTCCGGGTTTCGCGTCGCCGGACCGGCGACCGGATGT
>QJYB01000090.1 GCA_003247835.1 Gammaproteobacteria bacterium
CCCCTTGAACCTCTCCCTCCGGATACAGATGACCGAACGAGAAAGGTCTCGAACTGGATGACGCCTAACAACCAAATCTACGACGGGATTTCGTGATATTTCGCGACGGCGTGTCGTATAACTTGCAGACGCCGCCTCCGGATCCCTCGCAACCGCCGGATTCGCAAAGGGTTTTCGATCCGGCGCCTTGTGAGAAATGACTCACTCGCTGTTCACACATTGCCCTATGCCGATCCTGTTCCCTTCCCACCCATACTGCTTTTTTTTACACCCATTCGGTCAACGTGTCGAAGCCCAGACTCCTCGAGCGCATCCGGGATTCGATCCGGTTACGCAACTATTCCTCGCGCACGGAGCGGGCCTATCTCTACTGGATCGGTCAGTACATCAGCCACCACGGCATGCGCAATCCGGAGGACATGGGCGAGCGGGCGGTCGCCGCCTTCCTGAGCCACCTGGCATTGCGCCGGGAGGTGGCGCCTGCCACCCAGCGTGTGGCATTGAACGCCCTGGTGTTTCTCTACATCCAGGTGCTTGGTCGCAACGCCTTCCAGGTGCCGGGGTTCCGCCTTGCGGAAAAGCCCCGCAAGCTGCCGGTGGTGTTGAGTCAGGCGGAGCTGGACGCGATTTTCGAGCGCCTGGAAGGCGTGCCCAGACTCTGCGCCCGCATCATGTACGGCTCGGGCCTGCGCGTCATGGAGGTGGTGCGGCTGCGGGTGCATGACGTGGACTTCGACCGGTTGTGCCTGCTGGTGCGGGACGGTAAGGGCGCGAAGCAGCGCATCACCACACTGGCGGGATCTCTGCTGCCCGAGATCCATCATCAGCTCGACCGAGCGCGCTACTACTATGAGGAGGATCTTGCACTGCCCGGCTGGCCGGGTGTTTACCTGCCGCACGCCCTCGCGCGCAAGTATCCTTCGGCGCCTTCGGAGTGGGGATGGCAGTACATCTTCTGCGCCACTCTTCGCTCCGAAGATCCACGCTCGGGCCTCGTTCGCCGCCACCACGTCAGCGAACGACTCGTGCAGCGCGCCTTCACGGCTGCCGTGCGCGCGGCTGGCATCAGCAAACCCGCTTCCTGCCACTCGCTGCGTCACTCGTTCGCCACCCACCTGCTCGAGCGCGGCGCTGACATCCGCACGGTGCAGGAGCAGCTCGGTCATTCGGACGTGCGGACCACGGAGATCTACACCCACGTCATCCGCCGTGGCGGCCACGGCGTGTTGAGTCCGCTCGATAGCTAGTTGGCCGTGTTGAAGTCCACCTCGATTGTGGTGCCGACGCCCGGCTCGCTGTGGGCCGAGACGCTCCAGCCGAACTGGTTGGCGAGCCGTTTCACGATGGACAGTCCGAGCCCGTGGCCCTTGCTGAGCCCCCGGCTCTCGTCCGCGCGATAGAAGGGTTCGAAGGCGTTGGCCAGCTCCTGGTCCGACATGCCGACGCCGGTGTCGCGCACGCGCACGCGGCCCCGCTCCACCGACACGTCCACGCTGCCGTTGCGGGTGTAGTTCACCGCGTTGCGGATCAGGTTGCCGAGCACGATGTCGACCACGGCGGTCGGCGCGCGAACCTGCAACTGCGCGTGTTCGTGGATCGCCAGCTTGTTGTGCGCCTTCTCGGCCTGGGATTGCAGCTGGTCGAGCTGCTCGAGCACCACGGCGTTCACGTTCACGTCCACGCTGGGCGAGGTCACCTCCTCTTCCCGCGCCAGCATCAGCAGGGTGGAGAGCAGCGCCTCCATGTCGTCCACCGTGCGCCGCATGCGCGCCAGCGCCCGGCGTTCGGCTTCGGGCCGTTCGCCGTTGGCTTCGAGCAGGTCCAGCGTGCCCTTCAGCACGGCGATCGGCGTGCGCAGCTCGTGGCCGGCGTCCCGTGTGAACACGCGCTCCCGGTCGATGAAGGCGGCCAGCCGCTCGCTGAAGTGGTTGACCGCCTCGACCATGGTCAGCACTTCCGCGTCCTGGGTGTTCTCGAGCCAGGAGAAGTCGAGTTTGGGTGGGCTGCTGCCGTTGAAGTCGAAATTCTCGAGATAGTTCGCCAGCCGGACGATGGGCGAGATTGCGCGCTGGGAGAGCGTGTAGGTCACGAAGCCCATGATGTAGAGCAGGATCAGCACGAGGGCGCCGGGCAGAATGCCGAAATAGAAGGCCAGGTCCGAGACCCGGCCCGCCTCGAACACCAGGTACAGCCGCCGGCCGTCGCGTTCGGAGACGTTCACCAGCGTGCGCTTGTCGCCGAGCTTCAGGTCGTGAAAGCCGGTGGGGGCGAGCGACCTCAGCGCCTCCGGCACGCTGCTGTCGTCACCGTCGACGGCCATGTAGCCGCGCAGGTTGTCCACGTCCGGCAGCGCGTGCGCAGGGTTTTCGGCGAGGCGTGTCCAGAAATGCTCGGCTTCGGCATTGATCGCCTCGCGCATGACCACGCCGTAGATCAGATGATTGGCGACGAAGATGCCCACCACCATCGTCACGCTGATGATGGCGGCCTGGATCGCGAAGAGGCGCAGCAGCTTGGCGCGTACGCCGACGCGTTTTTTTCCGGGCAGGGTTCTGACGGGACCCATCTCTACGGCTCTATGGGTGTTGATACGGCATGCTGCCCGCGCGGATGTGAAAAGGGCGTCATGGTCGTGATTGCGCGATCACGAGCCGCGCTTCGGCGCCAGCAGCGGGGGTGGCCTGCGATGGTGGGTCGCCTGCTCGAACGCGAACGCCATGGCCAGCAGTGCCGGTTCCTCCCATGGGCCGGCGAGCAGCTCCAGTCCCACCGGCATGCCGTCGTCCGTGAATCCCGCCGGCAGGCTGATGGCCGGCAGTCCGGATTTGGCGGAGAGCTGACAGTTGCTGCCCGACTGCGGCTCGTAGAGCGGAGACGCCTTGCGGCGGATGGTGGGATAGGCAAGCGCGTCGAGTCGCTGCTCCGCCATCAGCGCGAGCACGCCTTCGCGGATGCGCTGCCGCTGCGCGAGCGCCCGCAGGTAGGTGAGCTCGCTCTCTTCGTTCATGGACTCGGACACCCTGAGCAGCTCGTCGATCACCGGGTCGTAACGGCCGCTCGCCAGGATCTCGGTGAGACTCTTCACCGGCGCCGACGGATGCGCGGCGAGATAGGCGTTGATGTCGGTCTTGAAGTCGTGGGAGAGCACGAAGAACCCGGTCGGCTCGACGTTGAGCAGGTGGTCCAGATCCGGGAATCGCACCCGGACGAGCTCGGCGCCCGCGCCGGCGAGCTCCGTGGTTGCGCGTCCGATCACAGCCACCACCTCGGTGTCTTCCGGATCCACCAGCAGCAGATCCTCCACCACGCCGATGCGCTTGCCGGCGAGCGCGCCGGGATTGAGCGTGGCCGCGTAGCTCGCCGGGACGTGGCCGCGCGACAGCGCCGACTGCGGATCGCCCGGATCGAAGCCCACCGTGGCATCGAGGATAAGGGCCAGGTCGGTGACGGAGCGGGCCAGCGGACCGCCTATGTCCTGGGTATGGGAGAGCGGAATGATGCCGCGCCGGCTGGAGAGTCCCTGTGTGCCGCGTAAACCGACCAGGCTGTTGTGCGCAGCCGGGATGCGGATCGAGCCGCAGGTGTCGCTGCCCATGCCGGCGGCCGCGAAGTCTGCCGCCACGGCCGCTCCCGTGCCACCGCTCGAGCCGCCGGGATTGCGCGTCGGGTCGTAGGGATTCTTCACCACGCCGAACGCCGAGCCCTGGCTCGTGATGCCATAGGCGAATTCGTGCATGTTGGTCTTGCCGAGAATGATCGCGCCGGCTTCCCTCAGACGGGTGATCTGATGGCCCTCGTGATCCGGCATGAAGCCGTGCAGCAGCACCGAGCCCGCCGTGGTGGGCATGCCGCGGGTCTCGAAGTTGTCCTTCACCAGCACCGGAATGCCGTGCAGGGGGCCGCGCGGTCCGGACGTGATGCGCTCCGCGTCGAGCCGGTCGGCGATCTGCAGCGCATCCGGATTGAGAAAGGCGATGCTGTTGAGCGAGGGGCCGTCCTGGTCGTAGCGTTCGATGCGGTCGAGGTAGTAACGGACGAGCTCACGGGCAGTGAGGGCGCCGGTGCTCATGGCAACCTGCAGCTCCGGGATCGTCGCCTCGAAGGGATCGAATGTCTTGGTATCCGCGTCGGCATCGGCGGCCCTCGCCGGTGACGATGCGCCGAGCGCGACGACGGATCCCCACAGGACCAGCGTCACGATGACTGGTGTTCCGCGCAGCATGCGCTTCATTCTCATGCTTTACCCGGCGATTGCCAAGGCAGGCTTCGTGTGATGTTCTGTTACTCGCCCATGGGCCAGATGGGTTGCCCTTCGGACTGTGCGGGGGGTTCCACACTGAGCAGCGTGGCGACGGTGGCCGCCACGTCCACCTGGCGCACGTCGTCGAGTGCGAGATCCGCGGGCACGCCGCGGCCCATGGCATAGAACACGCCGCCCATGTCGGGGAGCTTCGGGTCGTATCCATGCATGCCGTACTCCCGGCCGAAGAAGATCGCGATGCGGCGCAGCCAGCTCTCCGTCCCGGGACGGAAGGCGTAGGGCGGTGGCAGCACTGCCACCCAGTCACCGACGCGGTTCGGCCGGCGCAGGCGGAATTCGTCCGGCAGGTCCTGGCGCCGGTAGAACGCACTGCCGGGCACGTCGGCGAGAAAACTCGCGAGCGTCGTCTGTACTGCCTCGTCATCGGCCGGTCCGGTCAGGTAGATCTGGGCTACCGCGGCGCCGATCACCACGGCGCCGATGCCCGCGTCATCGAAAGCGCCCTGCAGATTCAGGTAGCGGGTGACCGCCGTCATGCCGTGATCGCTGACCAGCATCAGCGTGGTCCGCGGCCACAGCCCCAGCGCGTCGATGCCGGCGAGCAGTCGGCCGAGCTGCATATCCTGGCCCCTTATCTGCGGGATCAGATCGGGGCTGCCGGGTCCGTCGTCGTGACCGACGTGATCGGCACCGGCCCAGTACGACATGATCAGCCCCGGCCGTTCCGGGTCGGGCAGCGCCAGCCACTCGAGAATCTGATCCACCTTGGCGGATTCCGGACGCTTACTGTCGAAGGGCGCGACCCGGTAGCTGGTGCCCAGGCCGTGCCAGTCGGTCTCGGAGCCGACCCAGAAGTAAGTCGCCGTCTTCACGCCCTGGCGTTCGGTGGCCGTCCACAGCGGTTCCGCCTCGATCCAGTTGGCGTCCGGCGAGTAGGAGTAACGCCCCTTCTCACGGTCGAGAAACACGTTGTCGATGATGCCGTGCCGGTCCGGATAGGTGCCCGTCGCCAGCGAAACGTGGCCGGGGAACGTGTCGGACGGAAACACCGGGGTCAGCCGCCGGGCCCGCACCCCCTCCGCTTCCAGGCGCTCGAGCGCCGGAAAGTCGGCCAGATCCGGATAGTCGTGGCGCATGCCGTCCCAGCTGAGCACCACGACGATGGGATCGCCCGCGGACGCGGTGGATGACTGTGCAGCGGCAGTGAGCGGCAGCCAGAGCAGGGCGACGAGGAGGATCGGCCGCAGGTACGTCATCCCAGGGATGCCTTCAGGGTTTTCAGCTCTCCGAGCAGCGACATGCGTGCCAGGTCCTCATCGTCGAGCCGCGACCAGTCGATACCTACCGGCGCCGGCAGCGGCTCGGCGACGCGGATCGTCCGTGTAGGGGTACAGATCACCGTCAGCGGCAGGTCGTTCGATTCCACCGGGAAGTCGCCGACGATCTGGGCATCGTGCACGGTGGTGGCCACCGGTACCGACGCGTGCCCGAGCTCGCGAAGGATGGCGAACTCCAGATCGCTGTAGCCTTCGCCCTTGCCGCAGCGTTTGCCCGTAGAAGTCACCGCTGCGGAGCCCGTGACGATGGCGTCGAGCTGCGGCATCGCGTCCAGCGCCACCGCCACCGAGTGCTCCGCCATGGAGGTGAGCATGGCCGCCGCCTCGAAGTCCGTGGGGTCGATCCGCTCGGGATCCAGCAGGTGAAATCCGCCGGCGAGCCGTGGGGTGGGGACATAGACCCGGACGCCGAGGGTCAACGCCAGGTGGCGAACGGGCTTCTGCGGCGAGTCCGGATTGACCTTGATGGCCCTGGCCAATCTCCATTCCGGCTCCTCGAAGAGGCGCCTGGCGGCGAGATCCGCGCCGACGAAGTTGGGAATCCGGCCGTGCGGGGGAAAGGGAAAGCGGGCAAGCCCCTGGGCCTGCAGCCGGTCCCAGACCCAACCCCGGGCCTCAGATTTATGCGCAAAACTCCGCAGCTCTTCTGTCAACCTGGCGTCTTAACATCCGAAGTCGGACAGGCATACTACACGGCCGGCTCCGGAGATTGCATGACTCAAAACCCTGCCAGTGCGATCGTCACCCGCTACCCCGCCCTGGGGTTTCCTCAGTTCCGTCGCTACTGGTTCGCGTCGTTCGCCTCCGTGGGCGCCACCCAGCTCGTCACCCTGGGTCAGGGCTGGCTGATCTACGAGCTCTCCGGCTCCGCTTTCCAGCTCGGCGTGCTCGGTGCGGCGGCCTCCGTGCCGAACATCCTGATGGTGCTGCTCGGCGGCGTCATCGCCGACCGCTTCGATCGACGCCGGATTCTGATGGTCACCTCGTCCATCACTGCCCTGCTGCTGGCCGTGCTCACGCTGCTCGACCTCACCGGCGTCGTCACGGTCTGGCAGGTGCTGACCATCGCGGCGCTGATCTCCCTGGTCAGCGGTCTGGACTGGCCGGCCCGCGCCTCGATCTTTCCGCTGCTGCTCGACCGCCATGCCTATTTATCCGGCGTGGCGCTCAACGCCTTCATCTGGCAGGCCACGCGCATGGCCATTCCCGCCGCAGGTGGTCTGCTGATCGCCGTGACAGGTGACACCTGGCCGGTGTTCGCGGCGGCTGCGGGCGGTTTCGCCATCATGGTGATGGTGCTGCTCGGCATCCACGTGAAGGTGCCGCCGCCGGTGGCCACCTCGCCCCTCGAGCAGCTCAGGGAGGGCTTCGCCTTCATTCTCCACACAGCCGTGTTCCGCTGGCTGCTGGGCCTCACGTTCGTCGGCATGTTCTTCGCCATGTCCTACGTGCAGATCATGCCCGTGTTCGCCGACCTGCTCGGCACCGACGAGGCGGGTTACGGATACCTTCTGTCCGCGGGTGGATTCGGATCCGTGGTGGGCACGCTCGCCATCGGCTCGTTCCAGGAATCCCACCGCCTCGGCTGGATCATGTTCGGTGGCGCGGCCAGCTCTGTGGTGCTGCTATCGGCATTCGCCCTGACGGCGAGCCTCGCCAGCCCGCCGCTGGCGCTCACGCTTGCTTTCCTTGTGGCCGCCAGCGCGTCCGCCTGGATGATCATCTCGATGACCGTGATGCAGCTGCTGGTGCCGGACGCGCTCCGGGGTCGGGTCATGGGGATCCATACCATCGGCTACAGCCTTGTACCGTTGGGCGGGCTGTTTCTCGGCAGTCTGGCGGAAAACACCGGCGCCGGCTGGGCGGTGACCACCGGGGCGGGGATCTATCTGCTGGCGATTGCCATCACCGTGCTGACCCAGCCCAGGTTGCGCGAGCTGGATGGCAGCACGCTGCAGATGCCGGCGGAAGAGCTGGAAGACCGGGCGGACGCTCAGCCGTTGGCGACGCGCTGATGCTTTTCCCGTTCCAGCTCGAGCTGCTGGTGCAGCACACGCAGCGACTTGTTCTGTAGCTCCCGCTCCCGCTCGAGCTCCATCACCCGGCGCTGCTCCACCTCGAGATCGCGGGCCAGGCGCTCGTAATCCATGGTCTTCTGCACCAGGCGTTTTTCCAGGTCTGCGATGGCGTCGGCGTGCTCACCGGTTGCCGGAGATGCCGACCCGGACGCCCGGGCGAGCTGTGCCTTCAAGGTGATCACCTCGCCTTCCGCGGCGGCGGCTTCCGCCATGGCGTCGGCGGCCTGGCGCTTCGCCGCGGCCAGCTCCCGTTCCAGCCGGGCTACGGCATCTGCCTGACCGTCGGCCGTGCTACCGCCTATGTCGAGCGCCTCGGTGCCGGGCAGCACCTCGTTCGTCGGTTCTGCCGCCTCGGACAGGTCGGCGAGGGTGTCGTTCTGCGCGGCCAGGGTCTTGAGCTCGCGGGTCTTGTCCCGGAGCGCGTTCTCCGCATCGCGCAGCTCCAGCGACAGACCGTTGATGCGCGCGTCCTTCTCCTTCATGTCGTCCTTCAGCCGGTTGATCTGCTCGTCGCGGGAACGGATCAGGGATTCGAACTGCGGCACCCGTGCCCGCGCGTCGGCCAGCGTGCGCTGCATGTCCTCTTCCTGGCGGGCGGCGGCCAGGTGGCGCAGCACCCAACCGGCGCCCGTGCCGGCCAGCAGCGCCAGCAGCAGGTAGACGAACATCTTCAGAATCAGAAAGATCACGTCGCATCTCCGATCACGCGGAACTCCACCCGGCTGTTGGCCTCGCGGCCTTCTTCCGTGGCGTTGTTCGCAATGGGTTGAGTCTCACCGTAGCCGTGTGCCACGAGCTGTTCGGCCGGTACGCCGATCTGCACCAGGTGCTTGCGGATGGCATCCGCCCGGCGCTGGCTGAGCTTCAGGTTGATGGCGGCGTCACCTTCGCCGTCCGTGTGGCTCGCGATCTCGAGCCGGGTCTTGCAGTTGCGAGCCACGCTCGCGAGCACGGTCAGAAGCCCGTAGCTCGACTCGGAGATGTCCGCCTTGCCGCGTTTGAAGGCGACGTGCTCCTTGGCCAGAAAGCTGTCGAGTTCGTTCTGGCAGGTGCCAGCCTCGCCGATGATGACGATCTCGTTGTCCACGCTGGTCACCCCATCCACGAGGGCCGCGACCTCGCCCGCCCGCTTGCGCGATGCGTAGTCTGGGGCGGCGCCGGTGAGCACGATCTGCTGGCCGGAGGGGGTGACGCTGGCCCAGAACAGATTCTCTTTGTTGACTGCAGCCGTGGCCGAGGCACCGAGCTCGCGCTCGATGTCCGAGGCTTCGAGGAATATGCACACGAAGAACAGGCACACGAAGAACGAACCCGTCGTGGTGAGCACCTCGAATTGGGTAAAACGCAAATCCATGTATCGACATTGACCCATTCGATGAGCCTTCAGATTCTCGCCGGAATGGGTTTTCCGTTTTGCGAACCAGTTCTCAGGGTGCGGGGTCGCGAGAGTAAGGGGGCAGAGCAGACGGTCACAGGTCCTTCAGATACCGTCGGGTCTTCCACCAGAAGCGCGCCCGGGTTTCCAGATCGCGGAACAGGTGTGGTGCGTCGTCCTTGCGGTAGGACTGACGGTACGGCGTGACACCAGTGAGGCACGCCTGCCAGGCTTGGTCCGGCTCGTAGCCGAGCATGACCAGCTTGTCTGCCACCACCGGGTAGGCATCGAGCTGATCGCGGATCCGCGGCAGATGGTCGCGCCAGCCTTCGGATCGGGTTGCATCGAGTCGCCGGGCGCCACCGAGCGAAATGCCGGCGCGGACCGGCACGTCCGCGCCTTCCGGATAGGTGGCGAAGTCGCGCCTGCGTTCGAGAAACGGAAAGGCGGACTCGATGGCCTGCTGCACGGCCTCAGGGTCGGCGATCAGATCCTCGTAACGCACCGTCAGCCAGCGGGGGTGGCTGGAGAGCCGCTCGATCACCGCCAGGTACTCGAGCCAGCGCCGGAAGCCCGAGAAGTAGACGTCGGGAAAATCGGCGTGCCGGCTGGTCGCTACGGCTCGCGGATCGCGGATCATCGCCACCACATGCACCGTCTCGTCAGCAAGAAACGCCCGCTCGATGCGGATGGTATCCGGCGGCTTCTTGGTGAGATACAGCGTCTCGCCGGCCGGCACCGGACGGAACAGGGTCGCCTCGTGCTCCGAGCGGCCGCTGAACGGGTAGGCGTACCAGCAGAGCTCCATCATCAGCGTGGTGCCACTCCGGTGGCAGCCCACCACATGCACGCGCGTCGGCCGTGGGCTCACCTGTCAGCCCAGAAACGGGTCGGCTTTGCCGGTGTCGAGACCCTGGCCGTCGGCGAACCGGGCGGCCACGTCCGCAGATAGCCGGTTGCTCTGCGCGAGCGTGGAGAGCGCCGCATAGGCGATCCACTCCGCGGACACCTCGAAGTAGCCGCGCAGCACGTGGCGGTCTTCGGACAGTCCGAAGCCGTCGGTGCCGAGCACCGTGTAGGGGCCCGGCACCCACTGCGCGATGGACAGCGGCAGCGCCTTCATGTAGTCGCTGGCCGCGACGAACACGCCGTCCTCGTCCTCGAGCAGGCGCGAGACGAGCGACTGCCGGTCGGAGGCGCCGACGCTCATGAGCCGCTCCCGCTCCGCGGCGAGCCCTTCGCGCAGCAGCTCGTTGTAGCTGGTCACGGACCAGAGATTGGAGGCGATGCCGAGCTCGGCGAGCAGCTTGCGGGCAGCTAGCACCTCGGTCATGACGGCGCCGCTGCCGAAGAGATTCACCGTGGCACCATCCTGCCGCTCGACGCAGTACATGCCGGCCAGCACGCCGGCGGCCACGTCCTCCCCTTCCGGCATGGCGGGCATGGCGTAGTTCTGATTGGTGACGGTGAGGTAGTAGAAGACGTCTTCCTGCTCGGTGTACATGCGCCGGATGCCGTCCCGGACGATCAGCGCAATCTCGTAGGCGAACGCCGGGTCGTAGCTGATGAGATTCGGGATCGTGCTGGCGATCAGGTGCGAATGGCCGTCCTGATGTTGCACTCCCTCGCCGTTCAGCGTGGTGCGGCCCGACGTGCCGCCGAGCAGAAAACCCTTGCACAGCATGTCGCCGCAGGCCCAGATCATGTCGCCCACCCGCTGGAAGCCGAACATGGAGTAGAAGATGTAGAACGGGATCATGGGCAGGCCATGGTTGGCATACGCCGTGCCTGCTGCCAGGAACGATGCCATGGCGCCGGTTTCGCAGATGCCTTCCTGCAGGATCTGGCCATCCTCCGCCTCCCGGTACGGGGCGATGGTACCGGCATCCACGGGCCGGTAGATCTGCCCGGCCGGCGAGTAGATACCGGCCTGGGGAAAGAGGCCGTCCATGCCGAAGGTGCGTGCTTCGTCCGGGACGATGGGCACGATGTAGCGGCCGAGCCGCTTGTCACGCAGGAGCTTGGCCAGCATGCGCACGATGACCCGGGTGGTGGAGATCTCCCGCTCGGTGCCGGCGAGCATGTCGGCAAAGAGCGTGAGGTCCGGCGGGTCGAGCCGTTCACAAGCCACCTCACGCTGCGGAAGGTAGCCGCCGAGCGCACGGCGGTGCTCCTTCAGGTAATGCATCTCCGCGGAATCCTCCGCGGGCAGGTAGAAGCTCGCCTTCAGCACATCGGCTTCCTTCAGCGGAATGTCGAGGCGCTTGGCCAGCTCCCGGCGTTCGTCCGCGGACAGCTGCTTCTTCTGGTGTACCGTGTTGCTGCCCTCGGTGCCGGGGCCGAGGCCGTCACCCTTGACCGTCTTCAACAGGACGACGCACGGTTTACCAGTCACCTTGGCCGCCCGCTCGAAGGCGGCGTAGATCTTCTGATGATCCTGGCCGCCGCGCTTGATGGAGCGGATCTCCTCGTCCGTCAGAGTCTTCATCAGCTCCCGGAGTGCCGGCGAGGTTTCCACCCAGTGCTCGCGGACCACGTCGCCCGGCGAGACGGTGTACATCTGGTAGTCGCCGTCCACCGCCTGTTCCATGCGCTCCTGCAGGATGCCGTCCTCGTCGCGGGCAAAGAGCGGATCCCAGCCGCCACCCCAGATCACCTTGATCACGTGCCAGTCCGCGCCGCGGAAGGAACGCTCCAGCTCCTGGATGATCTTGCCATTGCCGCGCACCGGGCCGTCGAGCCGTTGCAGGTTGCAGTTGATCACCAGCACCAGGTTGTCCAGCGCCTCGCGGCTGGCGATGTTGATGGTGCCGAGTACCTCCGGCTCGTCGGCCTCGCCGTCGCCGATGAAGGTCCAGATCTTGCCGCCGTTTTTCGGTTTCAGCCCGCGGCTCTCCAGGTACTTGGCGAACCGCGCCTGATAGATGGCGCTCGGGGTGGACAGCCCCATGCTTGCCGTCGGCATCTGCCAGAACCAGGGCAGGCGACGCGGATGCGGATAGCTCGGCAGGCCGCCGCCGACGCCGAGCTCGCGGCGGAAATTGTCGAGCTGGGTTTCCGCGAGCCGGCCTTCCATGAAGGCGCGGGCGTAGACCCCGGGCGCCGTGTGCGCCTGGAAGTGCACCTGATCGCCGCCGTAGTGCTCGGTCTTGGCCCGGAAAACGTGGTTGAAGCCCACCTCCATCATGGTGGCGGCGGACAGATACGTGGCGATGTGGCCGCCGACGCCGGAGCCGGAGTCGTAGGCCTTCAGCACCATGGCCACGGCGTTCCAGCGGATGATGTTGCCAATCCGGGTCTCGAGCTCGATGTTGCCCGGATAACGCGGCTGTTCGCGCACGTCGATGGTGTTCTTGTAGGGGGTGTTGAGTGCGGCGTCGGTGAGCACCAGACCGCGGTGGGAGAGGTGGCTCTGCAGCTGGCGCATGAGGGTGCGCGCCCCTTCCGGGCCCCGCTCCTTCAGCACGTCGTCCATGGCTTCGAGCCACTCCTCGGCCTCCTGCTGCCAGGTCTCGTCCGTGATCGGATCGGGTGCAACCGGGTTCTGAATCTGTTCCGCCATCTGGAGAGGCCTGCTCTGTAGTGCTGCCGGTCTCAAGCCGACCGTTGCCCATCATAGCGGCCCGGGCCCAGGGGTACATTCTCCCGGACGGACCGGTACACTGCCCGGCATCCGGTCGGGGGCCGATCGTCAGTTCGCAAGAGGGGAGTCATGTCAGCAGTAAGCAGTTCATGGGTCATCCGTTCGTGGCGGAGCCGCGCGTTCGCACTCGCGCTCGTCATCGGTCTCGGCGCCTGCTCCGAGTCCGATTCCACATCCCAGGGCGCCGCCACCGAGGCCGCCGAAACATCGCCACCGTCGGCCGTCGACGCACGGGCCGATGCCATCCGGGCGGCCACTACGAGCCTGGACGGATCGCGCATCGTCGCTGCCGACGCCGAACCGGCCAACTGGCTCGCCCACGGACGCACCTACGACGAGCAGCGTCACAGCCCCCTCACCGCCATCAATACCGACACGGTGGGGCAGCTGGGCCTCGCCTGGTACTGGGACACGGGCACCAAGCGTGGCCTCGAAGCCACACCCATCGTGGTGGACGGCGTGATGTTCTCCACCGGCGCCTGGTCCGTGGTCTGGGCCCACGACGCGAAAACCGGCGAGCTGCTCTGGTCCTACGATCCCCAGGTGCCGCGCGAATGGGGCAAGTTCGCCTGCTGCGACGTGGTCAACCGGGGCGTGGCGGTGTGGAAGGGTCGCGTCTACTCGGGCACCCTCGACGGCCGGCTCGTCGCCCTGGACGCCGGCACCGGCGAGCCCGTCTGGACCGTGCAGACCACCGATCCCGAGCGGCCCTACACCATCACCGGCGCTCCCCGCATCGTCAACGACATGGTGATCATCGGCAACGGCGGCGCGGAGTACGGGGTGCGCGGCTACATCACCGCTTACGACACGACCACCGGCCAGCAGCGCTGGCGCTTCTATACCGTCCCCGGCAACCCGGCCGACGGCTTCGAGAACAAGGCCATGGAGATCGCCGCGGCCACCTGGCGCGGCGGCAAATGGTGGGAAGTGGGTGGCGGTGGCACGGTCTGGGATTCCATGGCCTACGATCCGGAGCTCAATCTGCTCTACGTGGGGGTCGGCAACGGTGCGCCCTGGAACCGCTACATCCGCTCACCGGGCGGCGGTGACAACCTGTACGTCTCCTCCATTCTCGCCATCAACCCGGACAACGGCAGCCTGGTCTGGTACTACCAGACCACCCCGGGTGACACCTGGGACTACACGGCCACCCAGCACATGATCCTGGCCGAGATCGAGATCGACGGTGCGCCTCGCAAGGTGCTCATGCAGGCGCCGAAGAACGGCTTCTTCTACGTGCTCGACCGGGTGACCGGTGAGCTCATCTCTGCCGAAGCCTACGTGCCGGTCACCTGGGCGAGCCACGTCGATGCCGAGACCGGCCGGCCCGTGGAGAATCCGGACGCCCACTACGCCAACGAGGCGAAGCTCATCCAGCCGGCGCCTTACGGCGGCCACAACTGGCACCCCATGACGTTCAGCCCGGAGACGGGCCTCGTCTACATTCCCGCGCTGGATCTGGCGTTCTCATACGCCCAGGACAACGCCTTCCGGTACGACCCGGAAGGCTGGAACACGGGTGTGGACTTCAAGCAGACCATCCCGTCGAAGAATCCCGACGATCTGATCACCGCACTCGAATCGGTGAAGGGACACCTGGCCGCCTGGGACCCGGTCACCCAGCAGGAGGTGTGGCGGGTCAACCACGACACGAGCTGGAACGGCGGGCTGCTCTCCACCGCCGGCAACCTGATCTTCCAGGGCCGTTCGGACGGCACATTTGCCGCCTACCGCGCCGACAACGGCGAGCTCGTCTGGGAGTACCCGGTGGGGATCGGCATCATCGCCGCACCCGTGACCTACATGGTGGATGGCGAGCAGTACGTCGCGGTGCTGGCCGGCTGGGGCGGCGCCTTTGCGCTCGCCTCCGGTGCGCCGCGGCACAAGGGCAACGACCTCACCGAAGGCCGCATCCTCGCCTTCAAGCTCGGCGGCAAGGCCGAGCTGCCACCGGCGAACGTCACCTGGATCGACATTCCCGAGCCGCCGCCCATGCAGACCACCCCCGAGCAGGTGGCCCGCGGCGAGGCGCTTTATCATCAGTACTGCGCCGTCTGCCACGCGCCCGGTCTCACCGCCAGCGGCGCGGGCATTCCCGATCTGCGCTATGCCGATGCCTCCGTGCACGCAAACTGGGATGCCATAGTTCGCGGCGGCGCCTTCGTCGGCAAGGGTATGGCGAGCTTCGCCCACGCGCTCGACGAGGCGGATGCGGCGGCCATTCACGCCTACGTGGTGGAGATGACCAAGGCCACCATCGGGCTCTGTCAGAGCGACTATCGGAAGAACTATCCGGAGCTGCTCGATACGGCGTGCAGCCGTCCGCAGGTGGCGACGCCCTAGTCAGAGCAGGTCGGAGCGACAGTAACCGGTCCCGGAAGGGACCGGTTTCACATGACCGGGGCTTTGTCCGCCCGGGTGAGGTTCACCGCGATCGGCCGGTGATCCGACAGCCGGCAGTCGAGCACCTCGCACTTGTCGATGGCGAGGCTGGGAGACACCAGGATGTGGTCCAGCGCCTGCGACGGCCGCCAGGACGGGTACGTCGGCGCTACGGAGTCGGCCGGTCGCAACGGCGTTTCCGCCAGCGGCGAGTCGAACAGTAGATCCGTGAGGTGGCTGTTCATGTCGCCCATCACCACCACGTGGTCCTCACCGTCGATGAGCCGCTTCACATACTCGAGCTGCATCACCCGGGATCGCTCGCCGAGAGACAGGTGCAGCATCACCACCAGCACGCTGGCATCACCGAAGGGCAGCCGCACGACGATGGCGCCACGGCCGGGAATGGCGCCCGGCAGCCGGTGATCTTCCATGGCAGCCGGCGCGATCCGCGACAGCAGACCGTTGCCGTGCTGGGCGATGGGCCCGAGGTCACGGTTGAGCTGGGTGTACCAGTAGGGGAAGCCGGCCTGCTCGGCCAGAAACTCCACCTGATTGACGAAGCCGCTGCGGATGCTGCCGGCATCGATTTCCTGCAGCGCGACGAAGTCGTAGCTTGCGACCACGTCGGCAATGCGGGCGAGGGTATGGGTGCGGCTCTCGTGCGGCAGGACGTGCTTCCAGCCCTTGGTCACGTAATGCCGGTACTTGGTGGTTCTGATGCCGACCTGGATGTTGTAGGAGAGCAGCTTGAGGGTGTGGTCGTCCGTCGCTTCGATGGGCTCGAAGTGGCTGAGCACGTTTACCGCGGAATCCGGACCTGATCGCAGGTCCCCACGTTTTGCCCAAGTGAGCATGGCCGACTGCTCCAATGACCTGGCAAGCAGTTTAGCCGTCCTGGGTAAAGTGGAATGAGGACTGTCTGGCACTTTTGACTCGTACATTCTTGTTACAACTCGAGCGGTAGCCTTTGTTTATTCGGTATCGAGCGCCTGGGGCGCGGCAGGTACCGGTGCTTCAGGTGCGGACAGGTCGATATCGCGTGCCGCAGCTTGTTTTGCAACAAGGTAGTCCACAACCTGCAGCATCATGGCATTGCTGCCCGCCATCTGACCATCCGTGCGGAACGTGCCGTCGACGATCATCGTCGGCGTGCCGGTGATGCCGTAGGCCCGGCTCTTGGCCTGGGCCTGCTGCAGCTTGGAGCGCACGCCGAAGGAGTAGTACACCTGATCGAACTCGGAACGGGGCACCCCTGCGAAGGTCTGGAACAGCAGCGCCATGGCGCCCGGATCCCGGAGATCCATGCCCTGCTCGTGGATGGCCTTGAAGATCGGCGTATGCACCTGGTCGATCACCCCGAGCACCTCGGCGGTGTAGTAGGCCTGGGCAAACAGTGCCCAGGTGGAATTGAAGATGGCAGGCAGGCGTTGGAAGTCCACGCCCGGCCCCTGCTCGGCGCGCCACTCTTCCATCGCCGGATCGAAGGTCTTGCAGTGAATGCAGGCGTAGGAGAACGCCTCCACCACCTCGACCCTGGACGGATCGGCGGTCGCCACCGGCACGGCGATCCGCTGGTAGTGCGTACCTTCCTCGAACTCCATGGCCTGGGCGGCAAACGCGCTCGAGGCAAGGAGCACGCCGACGATGATGGATCTGATCATGAGCTTCCTGTTTTCGCTTTCTTTTCGGCACCCGGAGGGCGACCCGCGCGGCCGGACCACCCCGACCGTGATCATTCAATCACGGCAATGCCGAACGGAACCTGAACGATGTCGTGAAGGGCCCTCGGCAGGAGGTGGCACGCCGATTAGACCCTCATCCAGTGAAATGGTGCAACCGCGCTGCCGCCGAAATGGGCCCTGCGCCGGGGAAGCCCGGGCTGATGTCAGTACAGGCCCTGGATGTAGTCGGCGAGAGCGGCAATTTCCTTGTCGGTGAGGCCCTGAGCGACGCCGCGCATCATGCCGCCGAACGTCTCGTCCGTGGTCCGATCGCCTTCCCGGTAGGCCGTGAGCTGGGCCACGGTGTAGGCGCTCGCCTGGCCGCCCAGGTGTGGGAAGCCGGCGAGCGCGTTACCGCCACCCGACGGGTTGTGGCAGGAGGTGCAGGCAGCCACGCCCTTGGCCGCGATGCCGCCGCGGTACATCGACGCCGCCTTGGCCAGGGTCTCGTCGTCCCCCTGGGCCTGACGCACCTTGCCCGGCAGCGAGGCGTAGTAGGCCGCCAGGTTGGCCAGGTCCGCATCGCTCTTGCCGTTCAGCTGCCCGGCCATCAGCGGGATGACCCGGCCGCCGTCACGAATCATCTTCAGCTGGTTGGTCAGGTACTTCTCGTTCTGACCGGCCAGGCTGGGGTAGGTCGGGTCGAGCCCGGTGGCACCGTCCTGTCCGTGGCACGCGCCGCAGGCAGCGGCCTGAGCTTCACCCAGGGACGCATCACCGCCGGCCAGCGCCGGTGTCGCCATCACGGCCAGCATCGCGGTCAGCACACCCGCCCCGAGCGCCGTCAGATTCAGGCCAAAGGGCCGGAAGGTCCCGAGATGTCGTGACGCCATCGTAGATTTGTCCTATACACTGCGTTTGAAACCCGACGGTCCGCCGGGGCGCGGATTATATAACAAAGCCCGTCCCGTCACAGTCCCCCGGGCCGCCCCGCGGAGACGGAAGGGTGGTCCGTACGACACGGAGAGTCCGCTTGCCAGAACGAGCCCAAACGCGCCAGGCAGACCCGCCGCGCCTCGACGTGAGCTTCATCAAGAGCGCTGCCCGGCTCGACCAGTGCCCGCCCGACGAGGGGCCCGAGGTGGCCTTTGCGGGCCGGTCCAACGCCGGCAAGTCCTCGGTGCTGAACCGGCTCACCGGCTCCCGGCGCACGGCCAAGGTGAGCAAGCAGCCGGGACGGACCCAGCTGCTCAACTTCTTCGCCGTGCAGGGCACGTCGGGACGGCTGGTGGACCTGCCGGGATACGGTTACGCCAAAGCGGAACGTTCGGCCCAGGCGAGCTGGCAGCAGAGCGTCAACGACTATCTCTCCCATCGCGAGTCCCTGGCCGGCATGGTGCTGGTGATGGACATCCGCCATCCGCTGCAGCCCTTCGACGAGGAGCTGATCCAGTGGGCCCACCCGTCGGAGCTGCCCGTGCTGATCCTGCTGAACAAGGCAGACAAGCTGAAGCGCGGCGCCCAGGGCAAGGTGCTCTCAGCGGTGCGCAGATCGGTGAAGGCCTATCCGCTGATCCAGGTGCAGACCTTCTCCGCCCAGACCGGCCAGGGCGTGACCGAGCTCGTCGCCACCCTGAAGTCCTGGCTTAAGGACGAGACGGCGAACGAGCCAACGTCGACAACCGAGAAGGCCGGCTAACCAGTAGTTTTGCATAGCAAAACTACCAAGGTGCTGACTCCGTCAGCGCCCGCGCGCAAGCATTGAGCCGGGCTCGGCCCGGCTCAATGCGCCTGGTCCCAGTTATCCCCGACCCCTGCATCCACCACCAGCTCCACCGACAGATCGGCTGCACCGGCCATGCGCTCGGTGACCCCGGCCACCACGGCATCCACGTCCGCCTCGGCGACCTCGAGCACCAGCTCGTCATGGACCTGCATGATCATCAGCGCGTCCAGACCCGACTCGGGTAGCCAGCCGTCCACCGCCAGCATGGCCCGCTTGATGATGTCCGCCGCCGTGCCCTGCATGGGTGCGTTGATGGCCGTGCGCTCCGCCGCCTGACGCCGCTGGTGGTTGCGGCTGTTGATCTCCGGCAGATAGAGCCGGCGGCCGTAGACCGTTTCCACGTAGCCCTGGTCGTGGGCCACCGCCCGGGTCTGCTCCATGTACCGGGCCACGCCGGGATAGCGCGCGAAGTAGCGGTCGATGTAATCCTGGGCCAGCGTCCGGGAGATGGACAGCGCCCGGCCAAGGCCGAAAGCCGACATGCCGTAGATGAGACCGAAGTTGATGGCCTTGGCGTTGCGCCGCTGCTCGTCGCTCACCTCGTCGAGATCCACAGAGAAGACTTCCGCCGCCGTGGCCCGGTGAATGTCCTGGCCTTCCTCGAACGCCTTCTTCAGTCCCGCGTCGCCGGACAGGTGCGCCATGATCCGGAGCTCGATCTGGGAGTAATCCGCGGCGATGATCCTGCGCCCCCGGGGTGCGACGAAGGCCTGACGGATCTTGCGGCCGTCCGCCGTGCGGATGGGAATGTTCTGCAGGTTCGGATCCGTGGAGGAGAGCCGGCCTGTGGCGGCCACCGCCTGATGATAAGAGGTGTGCACGCGACCGGTCTTCTGGTTGATCTGCGCCGGCAGCTTGTCCGTGTAGGTGGACTTGAGCTTGGCGAGGCTGCGGTAGTCCATGATCACCTGAGGCAGCTCGTAGTCCCGGGCCAGATCGATGAGCACCGGCTCCGCCGTGGACGGCTGACCCTTGGGCGTCTTCTTCAGCACCGGCAGCCCGAGCCGGTCGTACAGAATCTCCTGGAGCTGCTTGGGTGAATCCAGGTTGAACTCGCCGCCGGCCAGCTCGTGGGCCTGGGCGATGAGCGCCTCCATGCGTGACGCCAGCTCCCGGCTCTGCTCGTCGAGCAGCGCGCCGTCGATGAGGGTACCCGTGCGCTCCATGCGCGCGAGCACCGGCATGAGCGGCATCTCGATCTCCTCGAAAACCGACTTCAGGGACGGCTCCGCCTCGAGCCTCGGCCACAGCACCTGGTGCAGCTGCCAGGTGACGTCCGCATCCTCCGCGGCGTAATCCGCCGCCTGCTCCACAGGCACCTGGTCGAAGGTGATCTGTTTGCTCCCTTTGCCGGCAACGTCCTCGTAGGTGATGGTCTCCCGATGCAGATACCGTCGCGCCAGATCGTCCATGTTGTGGCGGCTGCCGACGCTGTTCAGCACGTAGGATTCGAGCATGGTGTCGAAGGCGATGCCGTCCACCGTCACCCCGTAACGGGCGAGCACATTGACGTCGTACTTCAGGTGCTGGCCCACCTTCTTCAGGTCCGGATCCGCGAGCAGCGGTTTCAGCTTCTCGAGCACCGTGGTGAGAGAGAGCTGCTTCGGGGCGCCGACGTAGTTGTGACCGGTGGGAATGTAGACGGCCGCTCCCGCCTCAGCGCAGAACGAGAATCCCACCAGCTCCGCGTCCATGTAGTCGAGGCTCGTGGTCTCCGTGTCCAGCGCGAAGGTGCCCGCCTTGCGGAGACTTTTCGCGAGCGCATCCAGGGCATCGGCGTCGGTGATGGTCCGGTAGCTCGCCTCCACCGCCGGTGGCGGCGCCTCCGCCGCGGGGGCGGACCCTGTGAGCTCCTCCGTCCAGGCCTTGAACTCGAACCGTTCGAACAGCGAGCGCAGCGCGTCCGTGTCAGGCGCCTCGGGCACAAGATCGGCGATGCCCACAGGCAGGTCCACGTCACAGCGGATCTGCGTCAGCGACCGGGACATGGGCAGCTGGTCCAGCGCCTCGCGCAGGTTCTCGCCGATCTTGCCTTTGATCTCGTCGGCCCGGGCCATGACCGTGTCGAGGTCACCGTACTCGTTTAGCCACTTCGCTGCCGTCTTCGGGCCGACCTTGTTGACCCCCGGGATGTTGTCCACGGAGTCGCCCATGAGTGCGAGGTAGTCGACGATCTGCTCCGGAGTGACTCCGAACTTCTCGACGACCCCGTCGCGGTCCATGGTGGTCTCGGTCATGGTGTTCACCAGGGTGACGTGGTCCGTCACCAGCTGTGCCATATCCTTGTCGCCGGTGGAGATCACCGTGTCCCGCCTGGCGGCGGTGGCTTCCGCAGCCAGCGTGCCGATCACGTCGTCCGCCTCCACGTCGTCGACGATCAGCAGCGGCAGGCCCATGGCGCGGATGATGTCGTGGATCGGTTGTATCTGCTCCCTGAGATCGTCCGGCATGGGCGGCCGATGGGCCTTGTACTCGGGGTAGATGTCATTGCGGAAGGTCTTACCCTTGGCATCGAAGACCACGGCGATGGGGCTGTCCTGGTAGTCCTTGGCCAGCTTCCGGATCATGGCGATGACCCCGCGGACCGCACCCGTGGGGAAATTGTCCGTGGTGCGCAGGTCGGGCAGCGCGTGATAGGCCCGGAACAGATACGAGCTGCCGTCCACCAGCACGAGCGGTTTGTCCGACGGTCTTTGCGCCGCCATCTGCTGTCCTCTCCGTGTCTTTGCTACCATTCTACTTGAGCTCGAGGGTGGTGCGATGCGGTCAGAGACAAACAGGATTTTCGGGATCTCACTCGGGCGCTGCCTGCTGCTCGCGCTGCTTGCGTTCACCCCCGTTGTGCCGTCGATCAGCGCCTTCGGCGCCGAGCTCGAGGACATTCAGGGACCCGACGTGACCATCGTCGAGGAGGAAGACCGTACGGTCACGGAGTACCGCCAGAACGGCTACCTGCGCATGATCCGCGTGGTGCCGAAGATCGGTAAGCCCTACTACCTGGTGCCGCGGGATCCGACCACCGGTATCCAGGACCTGGAGCGCGCAGACACCCTGCTGCCGAGCTGGGTCATCGTGGAGTTCTGATCGCCCGCTCATGAATGCGATCACCAAACTGGATGTGCTGGACCTCGAGCAGACGCTCGCGCAGTACGACGTCGGCGAGCTGGTCCGGTACTGGCCCGCCGCCAACGGCATCGAGAACAGCAATTACTTCATCCGCACCCTGGACGATGGACGCGAGCGGGAGTTCGTGCTGACCATCATGGAGCAGCCGTCCAATTCCGGCAGTGCGTACGTTCCCTTGTTAGACCGTTGTGTCCGCGCGGGCCTGCCGGTGGCGGCCGTGCTGCGCAACGACCGGGGCGAGGCCGTCGACCACCATGACGGCAAGCTCGTGCTGCTGTCCCGGCGCCTGCCCGGCCGGCACGTCTACAACCCGACGCTCAAGCAGGTTGCCGCGCTGGCCCGGTTCGTCGCGCGCTTTCACCTTGCGACTGCGGACTGGGATCATCCGGTGCCGGACTATCCGCGCACCGCGCCGTGGCTCGACCAGCAGGCCGAGCTCGTTCAGGGTCATCTGCCCTGGATCACCCGGTCGCTGCTCACCGACAGCGTGCGCGAGGTGGGCTCGCTGCTTGGCCGTGAGGACGTCGCCATGCTGCCGAAGGGCATCGTTCACGGCGACCTGTTTCGCGACAACGTGCTCTTCAACGAACGTGGACTGACCGGCGTGCTCGACTTTCACCACGCATCGCGAGGTTACCTGCTCTACGATCTGGCGGTGGCGGCCAACGACTGGTGCACGGACTCCACCGGCCTGCTCAACCTGGACCGGACCACCGAGCTGCTGCGCGCCTACCACCGCATCCGGCCGCTGACGGGCAACGAGATCCGGCTGTTTCCCGCGTTCGCGCTCTATGCTGCGCTCGCGTTCTGGCTGTCCCGCCTGACCGTGGCGGTTCGCCGCCGCCGCGACGTACGCTCCAACAATCCCGCGGAATTCGAACGCATCGTCGCCCAGCACAAGGCGCACTTCTTTTACCTAAACGAGCGAGAGCTCGTTTAGACCTGAACTGAGCGAGAGCTCGTTTAGACCTGAACTGAGCGAGAGCTCATTAGGCATGAACTGAGCGGGAGCTAACCTGAACGAACCATGCGCGTTCAGGCCTCCGCCGTCGCCTCGAGCAGAAACACGCCGAACCAGCCCTGCGCATCCGTAAAGGCGCCGACCCGGCTGAATCCCGCCCGGGCGGCCAGCGCCAGAAAGTCGTCGGGATCGTATTTGAAGGAATTCTCCGTGTGCACCGATTCGCCGGCCTCGAACCGGATCCGGGTGTCGCCGATCTGCACCTCGTGGGTCTCGGCGACGTCGAGAAACATCTGCACCGCGCCGACGTCCGCGTTGTACGCCGCCCGGTGCGCGAACCGTCCGGGATCGAGTTCGACACCCAGCACATCGGCCAGGTGCCTGAGCAGATTGAGATTGAAGTCTGCGGTGACGCCGGCCGCGTCGTCGTAAGCAGCTTCCAGGACGTGCACGTCCTTCTTCAGATCCACACCGATGATGAGTCGGCCGCCCTCGCCCACGGTATTGCGGATGCGGCCGAGAAAGGCCTGCGCCTCCACGGGATCGAAGTTACCAATGCTGGAGCCCGGGAAAAAACCCACCTTGGGCATGCGACGCACCACGGCGGGCAGCTCGAACGCGCTGGTGAAGTCCGCGCACACCGGATAGATGGCGAGGGCGGGGAAGTCGCTGCGCAGTCTTTCCGCCATGTCCACCAGGTGGTCTCCCGAGATGTCCACCGGAACGTAGGCGGCAGGCGCCACCTCCTCTAGCACCTTGCGGATCTTCAGACTCGAGCCGGATCCGTATTCAACCAGGCAGGAGCCCGGACCAATGGAACGGGCGATGTCCGGCATGTGCGCATCGAAGATCGCGAGCTCCGTGCGCGTCAGGTAGTACTCGGGCAGGGCGGTGATGGCTTCGAAGAGCCTCGACCCCCGCTCGTCGTAGAAGTACTTCGGCGGCAGCCATTTTGGCTCGGCGGTGAGCCCGCGAAGCACCTCGGCTTCGACATCCGTAGATTCGGGTTTGAGATCGAACACCTCGAAGGGTGCCGCTTGCGCACGCGTGTTGATGGTGTGCCTCCCTGCGTTCCGTTGCCGTTCAGGCGTCCTTGGCCAGACGGATGCCGGTGAATTGCCAGCGATCCGGCGGATAGAAGAAGTTCCGGTAGCTCACCCGTACGTGACCCGCCGGGGTGGCACAGGAGCCGCCGCGCAGCACCAGCTGGTTCGCCATGAACTTGCCGTTGTACTCACCAAGGGTGCCCGGTAGCGGCTGGTAACCAGGGTAGGGTGCGTAACTGCTCGACGTCCACTCCCAGGTGTCACCGAACAGCTGGCCGATGAGCCCGGTCTCCTCGACGCTGGCGGGATGACTCGCCGGTTCCGGGTGCAGAACGCCGTCATCCGCAAAGTTGCCGCGCGGTGTCACACCGAAGGTGGCGGTTTCCCATTCCCCTTCCGTGGGCAGCCGGTAGCCGGCCCAGCGCGCGAAGGCATCCGCCTCATAGGCAGAAACATGGGTCACGGGTACGGAACCGCCGGCCTCGGTGAGTCCCGACAACCGGTACTCCCACCACACGCCGTTCTGCCGTGACCAGTATCGGGGTGCTTCGATGCGATGCTCCGCCACCCACTGCCAGCCGTCGGACAGCCACAGTGACGGATTCGTGTAGCCGCCGTCCGCCATGAAGTCCAGATACTCCGCCGACGTCACCACCCGGTCGGACAGGGCGTAGGGCGCCAGGTACACCGGGTGCCGGGGCAGCTCGTTGTCGAAGCAGAAGTCCACGTCCGGGGTCGCACCGATCTCGACCAGACCGCCGGAAAAGCTGACGAAGCCCAGGTCCCGGGGTGGCTCCATCGGCGCTGCCGGCCTGTCCAGATATGGTGGTGCCAGCGGGTTCGCGCCCAGGTTCGCCTTCAGATCCGTGACCAGCAGCTCCTGATGCTGCTGCTCGTGCTGCAGACCGAGCTCGGTGCGCGTTGCCACGTCGTCATCCTCGGTGCGTTCGAGCAGCTGCCCCATGTGCTCGTCCACATGGGCCCGGTAGTCCATGATCTCGGCGACGGTGGGGCGCGACAGACGGCCCCGCTCCGCCCGCGGGAAGGGTTGCCCCACTCCGTTATAGTAGGAGTTGAACAGGAACTCGTAGCGGGGGTGGAAGACCGCATAACCCGGCAGGTACGGCTTCAGCAGAAACGTCTCGAAGAACCAGCTGGTGTGCGCCAGGTGCCACTTGGGCGGGCTGGCCTCCGGGATCGGCTGAACCACGTAATCCTCGATCGCGAGCGGGGCGCAGAGCCGTTCGCTCACGGCGCGGATCTGCCCGTAACGCTCGCGCAGCCCAGGGTTCGCCGTGTCGGCTGCACCGGTTGCAGGGAACGTTACTGGTCGTCTCGGTTCAGAAATCGGCAGCGAGGCTTCGGAAAGCAGCCACAATGGTATCAGCTTGTTGCGGATATTTGATGAACCCGTGGTAGTGGCCCCGGGGATTGATGATGACGATGTTGGCGGTGTGGTCCACCTGATAGGCATCCGGATCGGGTTCGCCGTTCTCATCCACCACCGGTACCTTGGCGAAGGCCACATTCACCTGTTCGGCGAATGCCGCGATGGCGTCCCGGTTGCCCCGCACACCGATGAAGTCCGGTGAAAATGCCGTGGTGTAGGCCGCCAGGGACTCGGCGTCGTCGCGCTCGGGGTCCACGGTGACCAGCACGCCTTGAAAAGTATCCCCGTCACCCAGCATCCGGCGGGCCTGGCCCATCACCGCCATGGTGGTGGGGCAGACGTCCGGACAGTTGGTGAAGCCGAAGAAGGCGAACGTCCAGTGGCCGGTGAGCGACGCCTGGGTGAACGGCTCACCGGTGTGGGTGGTGAGCTCGAAGGGTGCGATCTCCCGCGGCCGCGGCAGGATGAACACCCCCTGATCGCGAAGCTGTTCCGCCGTCAGCACGGGGGTGCGGGTCACGGAGTAGACGAACAGCCCCACCACCACGGCCACGAAACCAAGGCACAGGGCCACCGTCTTCTGCAGGCCGGTCACGGAATCAGACGCCCGTCAGGCTGATCGTCGGTTCCGCCGCCGGCAGGAAGCCGGTGCCGATACCCGCCACCACCAGATAGTGATCCACCAGCAGCACGATGAAGAGCAGCATCAGATAGAGGATGGAGTAACGGAAGGTCTCCATGGGCGCTCTGGGGTTGCGGTTCCTGAGCAGCACCACGGCCCAGTAGAGGAAGCCGCCGCCGAGGGCTGTCGCGCCGGCCAGATAGAGCAGACCGCTCATGCCGATCACGAACGGCAGCAGGCTGCCGGCGAACAGGATCAGCGTGTAGAACAGGATGTGCCAGCGGGTGTACGCGTCGCCGTGGGTCACCGGCAGCATTGGGATGTCGGCGGTCTCGTACTCGGACTTGCGTTCCAGCGCCAGCGCCCAGAAATGCGGCGGGGTCCAGGCGAAGATGATGAGCACCAGCAGCAGAGCGCCCGGCTCGATGCTGTTGCTGACCGCCGCCCAGCCGAACAGCGGCGGTGCGGCACCGAACAGCCCGCCGATGACGATGTTCTGCGGGGTCGCGCGCTTCAGAAAGAGGGTGTAGATCAGTCCGTAACCGATCCAGCTCGCCAGGTTGAGCCAGGCGGTGAGCGGGTTCACCCCGAAATAGAGCACGACCATGCCGGCAATACCGGTCACCGCGGAGAAGGTGAGCGCGGCCGTCGTGTCCACTCTGCCCGTCGCCACCGGTCGGGCGCGGGTACGCGCCATGCGGGCGTCGATCTCCGCATCGGCGATGTGATTCACCACCGCCGCGGAGCCGGCGACCAGGGCAATGCCGGTGAGGCCGAATACCAGCACGTTCCACGGCACCATGCCCGGTACCGCCAGGAACATGCCGACCAGCGCGCAGAGCAGCATGAGCAGCACCACGCGGGGCTTGGTCATCTCCAGGTAGTCCCGCCAGCTCGCGCCGGCGATGGTCAGTTCGCTCACTTATGTTTCCTTGGCCGGACGGACCCGTTCGGTCGGCGGGGCGCCGTATTCTAGTCAAACGGGCCGCCCGATTCACCTCGGGCGATGTGTTTGCCGGGCGCTTCAGCCGATCTGAGAGAGCTTCAGCAGTTTTTTCAGGTCCTCGAGCACGGGCTTGCCCGCGTCGGCCAGGGGATAGAAGAGCACCAGGTTGCCGATGGGATCGACGATGTAGACCCCTTCGTCCAGGCCCGTGAGCGAACCGGTGAGATGCACCACCCTCGGATACTCGTCCAGCACCGATGGACTCTCCACGGACCGCGTCAGCAGACCACGCTGCACCCGATCGGCGTCCTTGTTGAGCAGCACGTGCAGCTGGCGCAGCTGATGAACGGCAGTTTCGCACTCGGCGTCGCAGCCGTCTGGGGCCACCACCCACAACCACCAGGTGCCGCCTTCGGTGAGCACCTGGCCCCGATCATCCGTCAGGCCGAGCTCGGCTACCGTCCGGTGGGGATCGACGAAGGTACCCTGATTCGTGGTCCCCCACACGCCGCCGGTCCGTGCCGTATAGAACAGCACGTATGCTGCTCCCAGAGTGACGAAGGCAATGGCAAACATCCCCAGCAGCATCCGCCGGTTTTTCTGTTGCGCGTTCTGCGCGTCATCCGTCATTCGAACCGTCACGTCGTCTGAAGCCGAAATACACGTACCCGCCGATCAGCACGATGGCGAGTCCGAACCACTGCACCGCGTAGCCCGTGTGCCTGCCCGCGGGCATGTTGAGGCTCATCGGCACCGGCACCAGCGCACCGGGCTGCCCATCTTCCAGGCGGATTTCCCGGGGGACGGCATTGTCCAGCAAGGCTGACATCCGCGCCACCTCGAACCGCTGAATCACCTTCGGCCAGCCTTCCGGCCACTCATCCGGACCGTAGATGGGCAGCAGGCCGAGCTCCGGCCAGACCAGACCGACGAGCGTCACGTGTCCGGCAGGGGTCTCGACCACCGGCAGCGAGCGCCGGCCGGGGTCACCGGCGAGAAAACCCCGATGCACCAGCCAGCGTCGCCCGTCATCGGTACGAAAGCTCGTGATCACGCCGTAGCCCACCTCGCCCGCGTGTGTCTGATTGTCCAGCAGGAACGTGCGCTCCGGCTCGTAGGCACCGGACAGCCGGAGACGTTCGAAGTCCGACAGTGACGTGCCCGGCACCTGGGGCAGCGCACCGATACGCGTCAGCATCTGCTCTTCCAGCTGCCGTTTCTCTTCGGCTCGGCCGAGCTGCCAGCAACCCAGACCGACGAGCAGCGGCAGCAGCGCGAGGACGAACAGCGTCATCCGCCATCCGGGCCGGAAGCGCCGCTCAGCCACGCACGCGCCTGCTGCGGGTCGCCGTCGTACCGCGCCGGTCGAGCTGACGGCGTGGGGTCATTGGAGTACAGTGGGTCCCCCATGACGGCATCGTGCTGTCAACCGAACTCACCGTCCTCATCGGATCAGCCAATTCCATGTATCTGAAAATCATCATCTTCGTGCTGCTCATCGGCGTCATCGCGAGTCTCATGAGCGGGCTGTTCTTTCTGTTCAAGGACAGCGAGAAGCCGGAATCCCGGCGGACGCTGCACGCGCTCGGTGTTCGCATCACGCTGGCGGCCGCGCTGCTCTGCACGATTTTCTACGGCTTCTACACCGGTCAGCTCCGGCTCGGCACCAACGCCCCCTGGCACGGTGCGACTTCGGCTCAGGTACCGACGGACGCTGCGCACTGACCGGCCGCAACTCCGGTAGCAAAAAGGCGGACACGAGGTCCGCCTTTTTTTATTCCGCGTCTGCGTGATTCCGCCGTGCTACATCGCGTGATGTTTCACATCACATAGACGAAGAAGAACAGGCACACCCAGACCACGTCCACGAAGTGCCAGTACCAGGACGCCGCCTCGAAGCCGAAGCAGTCCTTCGGCGCGAAGTGTCCCTTGAGCGATCGCAGGAACTGGATGAGCAGGATGAACGTGCCGAGGGTCACGTGGAATCCGTGGAACCCGGTCAGAATGAAGAACGTCGAGCCGTAGATGCCGCTGTGCAGCGTCAGGCCGAGCTCGTGGTAAGCGTGCAGGTACTCGTAGCTCTGCAGCGTCAGGAACAGGATGCCGAGCAGGATGGTCAGTCCCAGCCAGGCAATCAGCTTGCCCCGTGCCTTGTCCTTGATCGCCGTGTGCGCGAAGTGCACGGTCACGCTGGAGGTGAGCAGGATCACCGTGTTCCAGAACGGCAGGTAGGACACCCAGTTCGTGATACCCGGTGCCGCCATGCTTTCGTGAGGCGCCGGGAAGAGCGTGTTGTCGGGATTCGACATCACTGGCCACTCGGCGGTGAAGTTAGGCCACAGTACCCCGGTGATCGCCTTGTCACCCTCACCACCAATCCACGGCACCGCGAAGTTGCGCGCGTAGAAAAGAGCGCCGAAGAAGGCGAAGAAGAACATCACCTCGGAAAAGATGAACCAGCCCATGCCCCATACGTAGGAGCGCTTGAGCTGCTCGTTGGCAAGGCCCTGCTGATTCTCCTCGATCACCTTGGAGAACCAGAAGAAGAGCACCACTGCCAGGATGCCGAGGCCGGCGAAAGACATCCAGTCCGTTGCTGCTTCACCTGCCTTGACGTCGTTCAGCCAGGTGCCGAAGCCCGCCAGCATCATGAAGACGCCGAACGCGATCCACACCGGATACCACCCGTTGTGTGGTATGTAGTAGACCGACTGGTCGGAGGGGCTAGCCATGAGTCATCACTCCCGATCTGTTCGTATTTGTTTGTTGTAAATGGACCGCTTCATTCGCCACCGAGGATGTCCGCCGTCGATTCCTTGAGCAGCTCCCGGCTGCCCGCGAGCTCGGTGATGTCGAACAGCGCATAGGACAGCGAGACCGACTGCACGTTGGGCGGCAGGTCCGCATCCACGAAGAAGCGCATCGGCATCTCCATCTCCTCGCCCGGCTCGAGCACCTGCTGTGTGAAGCAGAAGCATTCCGTCTTGTGGAAATGGTCCGTCGCGGTCAGCGGCACCACCGACGGCACCGCCTGACCGATCATCGTCTTATCCGTTGGGTTCCTGACATAGAACTTCGCTTCGTTAAGCTCGCCCGGATGCACCCGCATGCCGTTCTTTTCCGCCCAGAACTGCCAGGGCATGCCGTCGTTTGTGTTGACGATGAAATTCACTTTTACCAGCCGCGAGCGGTCGATCCGCTCGCTGGCCGGATCGTAGGTGTACTGGCCGCCGGTCCGGCCGCCGAGACCCGTGGCCTCGCAGAGCAGGTTGTACATCGGAATGAGCGCCCAGCCGAAACCGAACATCCCCACCACGATGAGGACGAGCCTGCCCACCGTGCTGGCGGGTGTTCGATTTTTTTTTGCGGCTCGGCTCATACCCGTGTTCTATCCGCGCTCAGGAATGCGCTTCGGCGTCCGTCACCTTGGGCGGGTGCGTGAAGCTGTGGTACGGCGCCGGCGACGGCAGCGTCCACTCGAGCCCGTGCGCGCCTTCCCAGACACGATCGGTCGCCGGCTTCCCGCTGCGGATCGTCTTGATGACGATGTACAGGAAGAACACCTGAGAGAAGCCGAAGATGAACGCGCCGATGGACGAGATCATGTTGAAGTCCGCGAACTGCAGCGCGTAGTCCGGAATCCGCCTCGGCATGCCGGCCAGCCCCGAGAAATGCTGCGGGAAGAACGTCACGTTGACGCCGATGAACGACAGCCAGAAGTGCAGCTTGCCAAGCGACTCGTCGTACATACGTCCGCACCATTTCGGCAGCCAGTAGTAGACGGCCGCAATGATCGAGAACAGCGCGCCCGGTACCAGCACGTAGTGGAAGTGGGCCACCACGAAATAGGTGTCGTGATACTGGTAATCCGCCGGTGTGATGGCGAGCATCAGGCCGGAGAAGCCGCCGATGGTGAACAGAATCACGAACGCGATGGCGAACAGCATGGGTGTTTCGAACGACATCGAGCCACGCCACATGGTGGACACCCAATTGAACACTTTCACCCCGGTCGGAATGGCGATCAGCATGGTCGCGTACATGAAGAAGAGCTGCCCTGCCAGCGGCATGCCCACGGTGAACATGTGGTGGGCCCAGACGATGAACGACAGGAAGGCGATGGACGCCGTGGCGTACACCATGGAGTCGTAGCCGAACAGCGGCTTGCGGCTGAAGGTCGGGATGATCTGCGAGACCACGCCGAACGCCGGCAGGATCATGATGTAGACCTCCGGGTGACCGAAGAACCAGAAGATGTGCTGGAACATCACCGGGTCACCACCACCGGCCGCGTTGAAGAAGCTTGTGCCGAAGTGGATGTCGAACAGCATCATGGTCACCGCGCCGGCGAGTACCGGCATGACGGCGAGCAGCAGGTAAGCCGTGATCAGCCAGGTCCAGACGAACAGCGGCATCTTCATCAGCGTCATGCCCGGAGCGCGCATGTTCAGGATCGTCGCGATGATGTTGATCGAGCCCATGATCGAGGAAGCCCCCATCATGTGCACGCCGAAGATGAAGTACGTCACCGTCTCGGGTGCGTAGGTGGTGGACAGCGGCGCGTAGAAGGTCCAGCCGAAGTTGGGACCGCCGGCGTCCATGAACAGCGTCGAGATCAGCAGCGTGAACGCGAACGGCAGGATCCAGAAGGACAGGTTGTTCATGCGCGGCAGTGCCATGTCCGGCGCACCCACCATCATCGGCACCAGCCAGTTCGCGAGTCCAACGAAGCCGGGCATGATCGCACCGAACACCATGATGAGGCCGTGGTTGGTCGTCATCTGGTTGAAGAAGCCAGGCTCCACGAACTGCAGGCCGGGCTGGAACAGCTCGGCGCGGATGACAAGCGCGAGCACGCCACCGATCAGGAACATCAGAAAGCTGAACCAGAGGTACAGCGTGCCGATGTCCTTGTGGTTGGTGGTAAAGAGCCACCTTGCCAGCCCCTTGTCCGGGCCGTGGTCGTGATGGTCGTCGTGTCCTGCTACTACAACTTCACTCATTGCTCGCTACCTCACTGGCCCATGTGTTCGATGACGTCCCTGGGCTGCGTGACGTCGTCCGTGTTGTTACTCCAGGAATGCCGCTCGTAGTGCACGACGGCTGCGATCTGCGCCGCGTCGAGCTGCTTGCCGAAGGCCTGCATGGCCGTGCCCGTCTTGCCGTTGAGGACGATGTTCAGATGATCCTCGCGGGGTCCCGTGGCGATGGCACTGCCGTCCAGCGCCGGGAAGACCGGGGGCACGCCTTTGCCGTTCGGCATGTGGCAGGACGCACAGTAGGTGCCGTACACCTGCTCACCCTGAGCCATCAGCTCCTCGGGGGTGAAGGTCTTGGACAGTGCCTCTTTGCGTACCTCTTCCTGCTGCAGGCGCTCGGCGTACCAGGCATCGAACTCGTCCTCGGGCATCGCGTTCACGACCACCGGCATGAAGCCGTGATCCTTGCCGCACAGCTCCGTGCACTGGCCACGATAGATGCCTGCCTTGTCAGGCGGCACGATGGCCCACGTTTCGTTCATGATTCCCGGAATCGCGTCACGCTTGAAGCCGAAGTCCGGCACCCACCAGGAGTGGATGACGTCCTCGGCTGTGATCAGGAACCGCACCTTGCGGTTCACCGGGATGCGCAGTGGTTCGTCCACGTCGAGCAGGTAGTACTCACCCTTCTCTTTGCGGCCGTGAATCTCGTCCTGCGGCGTCTTCAGGTTGGAGAAGTACGCGACCTCGCTGTTGTAATCGTCATCCAGATACTTGTACTGCCACTTCCACTGATAGCCGCGTACCTCGATGGTCAGGTCCTCGCCGCCGGTGTCGTACATGGCCACCAGTACCTGGGTAGCGGGCCAGGCGATGGCGACCAGGATCAGTGTCGGCGCCAGGGTCCAGGCGATTTCGAGCTTTGTACTCTCGTGAAACTTGGCAGCCACCGCTCCGGCCGCCCTACGGTGGTGGATCATGGCCCAGAACATGGCGCCGAACACCACAATGCCGATCACCACGCAGATCCAGAAGATGTACATGTGCAGGTCGTAGACGGCGTTACTGATCTCCGTCACCCCCCGGCGCATGTTCAGTTCGTCTGCACCTGCGCCCGCCGCCATGAGAGCAAGAACAAACCCGGCAACAAGCCGGGCCACTGGCGTAAGCCTTCTTTTAATCACCTTGGGCACCTTGCGTATCCTTGAGAATTCTCTGCCGTCAGACGCGTCCGCAAAAAAATGCCCGCATGGCATCTGCCATGCCGGCTTCCGCGTTCGTGAAAACCCGACGCCTGCTCACTAACCTCCCCCGGTCCCGAGCAAGCTCGACTCTCCATCCATCCAGCCTGTTGGCCGAACGGCAATCTGGTGGTTCCGCTGGACTCCCGATGTCCCCCGTGGGATTCATCCGGCTGATATCGAGCGCCCCTGACTGGCCGCGCAATTATACTGCCGTGCCCCCAATTGACAATAAATCCCGACACAACCGCTAGGCTTTCAACGCGTTAGCGCGCTGTTGTCGGTGGCGTCTCAGCGTTCGCCGGAATCATTTCCGGGGTCAGGGTCCGAGTCGGCGTCGGTGTGTTCCGATTTCGCCGCCGGCAGAATGCGAACCGGCTTCGCCGCATCGTCTGCAGCGGATGATCGCAGGGCGCCATCCAGGCGCGAGCGGGGCGACGGGCTCGCCGCGGCGGCGAGATCATCCTCGTGGCCACAGCTCACGCACCGGCGGCGCCGCTCATCGCCTTCGCCGGTCACCTGCAGCCGGTCCATGGCACCGCAGCTGGGGCAAACGGCGCCGGCAATGAAACGCGGCCGCGTCACGTCCCACCCGCATCGAGCCGTGCCCTGAGCGCCTGGCGCACGGGCTCCGTCTCCGGACGCACACCTCGCCAGAGCTCGAAGGCGAGCGCTGCCTGGCAGACCAGCATGCCGAGACCGTCCTCCGCCCGCCGCGCCCCTGATGCCAGTGCCCACCGGCAGAACGACGTCTCCCGGCCGTACATCAGGTCGTAGGCAAATGCCCCCTCCAGCACCGATGCGGACACCGCCGGTACCCGGTCGCCGAGTCCCGCGGACGTGGCATTGATCACCAGGTCGAACGGGCCGCTGAGCTCGGCGAACGAAACGGCACGCGCGTTCGGTTCACCGGCGTCGGCCAGCCGCCGGGCCAGGGCATCCGCCCGCTCCGGGGTCCGGTTGGCGATGGTGAGCCGACCTGCCAGCGCCCGGAGCAGCGGCCGCGCCACACCGCGTGCCGCACCACCGGCACCGAGCAGCAGGACGGAGAGCTCGCGCGGACCGTCGAGCAGACGGCGCAGGTCCGCCACCAGACCCGGGCCATCGGTGTTGTAACCGGCAAAGCCACCGGCGGGACCGACGAGTATCGTGTTCACCGCGTCCGCAAAGGCAGCCTCCGGATCCAGGTGCGCGACGAAGCGCGACGCGTCGCCCTTGAACGGCACCGTGACGTTGCAGCCACGTCCGCCGGCGCCGAAGAACGCTTCGACCGTTCGGACGAACCCGTTGAGCGGCGCCTCGATCCGTTCGTAGCGGATGTGCTGGTCCGTCTGGCGGGCAAAGGCCTCGTGAATGAGCGGCGAAAGTGAGTGCGCCACCGGATGACCGATGACCGCATAACGATCTCCCTCTTCCGCGCCGAGCTCAGTCAACGATCCCTCCTGCTATGCCCTGAGCACCTGTCCGGACAGGGTCCGGATCTGACTCGGTGCGCCGGCAGAGAGTACCGCGCCGGGCAGCACGTAGTCCCGCGGGCCTGGAAACGGCCGTCCCGTCTGCCTGCCGGCGAGCCGCAGCTGACGGAGGGCCTGACCGACGTGGCGGGCCGGAGGGTGACCACTGGCATTGGCGGACGTGGACACCAGTGGGCCGCCGAAGCCACCGGCGAGCGCCCGTGCCTGGGGATGACCGGGCACGCGGACGGCCACCTGATCCCTGCCGCCGGTGATCCAGGTTGGGAATCGGCGGTTCGGCACGATCCAGGTGACGGCACCGGGCCAGCTCTCGGCCACGCGGGCGCGCAATTCGCTATCGAGGTCGCCGAGCTCCGGGTCGAAGGCGTGCGCATCTGTGCCGATGACGATCAGACCCTTGCTGACATCACGACCCTTCAGCCGCAGCAGCTCACCCACCGCCACGGCATCGAACGGATCGCAGGCGAGTCCCCAGACCCCTTCGGTTGCGTGCAGGACGAGTCCGCCGGCGCGCAACGCACGCACCCCCAGCCGGATGTGCCAGTCGCTCAACGGCGTGGCAGCGGTCAGAGCGTGGCCTGGAGTGCCTCGTTGGCTTTGAGAATCTTCTGCCGGTTGGCTTCCCGATCTGCGGCGACGCGTTCTGCCAGCGCCGGATCGGCGATGGCCAGCATCTGCGCGGCCAGGTAGCCGGCGTTCCTGGCGCCCGCCTTGCCGACTGCGACCGTCGCCACGGGAATACCGCCCGGCATCTGCACAGTGGACAGCAGCGCATCGAAGCCGGACAGGGGACCTGCGTCGATGGGCACGCCGATGACCGGACGTGTCGTGTGCGCTGCCACGGCACCGGCCAGGTGCGCGGCCATGCCGGCGGCGCAGACGAATACCTGACAACCCCGACTGGCGGCATCGGCGACATAGTTGGCAGTGTCGACCGGGGTCCGGTGAGCCGAGGAGACACGTACCTCGTGTTCGATCTCCAGTGCCCTCAGCACTTCCACTGTGGCCTGCATGACGGGCCAGTCGCTGTCAGATCCCATGAGAATGGCGACGAAACTCATATCGAGCCTCCGGCTCAGTACCGAGAAGGGCGCCGAATATACCCGTCGGTCAGACGCTGGACAAACCCGCCGAGCTCGAGCTCGGTGAGCGCCACGGCGCAATCCTGTGCAGACAGACCCGTGCGCTTCACCAGGCTGTCCAGGCTCTGGGCCCTGGCATCCAGCCGGTCGAGCACGCGAACCAGGTCGGGTGTCAGACGCGCGGCCATCTGATGCTGCAATGCCAAGCCGTCGCCATCCTGGCCAGCGTCGGCAAGATCGCCACCCAGTGCGGCAAGAATGTCTTCGGCACTCTCCACCAGGGCTGCCCCCTGTTTGAGCAGCCGGTTCGCACCCGCCGCGTTGGGTATGCCCGGTGTGGCGGGTACGGCCATCACTTCACGTCCCTGCTCGGCCGCATGCCGGGCGGTGATGAGCGATCCGCTGCGGGCGGACGCTTCCACCACCACCACTCCCAGGCTGAGTCCGGCGATCAACCGGTTGCGTTCGGGAAAACGGAACGGTGCCGGCGGCGTGCCGAGCGGGTACTCGCTCAGCAGCAGTCCACCCTGTTCGAGCATGTCCCGGGCGAGCGGCACATTGTTGACGGGCGCGACCCGATTCACACCGCTGCCCAGCACGGCGATGGTCGCCCCGCTCGCGGCCAGTGCACCCCGGTGAGCGGCGCTATCCACCCCGAGCGCCAGCCCGCTGACGACCACCACGCCCACGCCGGCGAGCGCCGAAGCCAGGGATTCCGCCAGGCTGAGACCGGCACGCGAAGCCCGTCGCGAGCCGACGATGGCGATGGCGGAGCGCTCGAGCAGGCGGGTATCACCCCGGCAGTAGAGCACGTGCGGCGCATCGGGTATGGCGCTGAGCCGTTCCGGCCAGCCGCCATCGGCGCGACAGAGCAGGCCCACGCCCTCGCTCAGGCAGGCCTCGATACGCGACTGCACGGCACTCCAGCGTCGGACCCGGCGGGACGGTCCCGGCTGGCAGCGGTCGAGCGCATCGAAGACATCCGCGCTTGCCTCCACGAGCGCCAAGGCCTCCCCCCGGCCGACCCGCTCCACCAGCAGCGCCCAGGCGGCCGCTTCGGCAGAAGGTGAGATCATGTCCGGCTGAGCGTTCATGGGCTTGCGCCCAAAACTAAGATGGCGCCCCCCGGGGCGCCATCGGCAATCTCAAGGAGCCGGTGTGAGACACCGGCCCTCGGGTTCGGTCAGGGGTTTTTCACCTCGTCATAGATGGCCAGCGGTCGCTCGGTCATCATCACGAGCGCGTAGGAGAGTTTTTCGAAGGTCCGGAACACCATGAGCAGTCCGGCCCGCTCGCTGGGCAGACGGATGGTTTCGTTGGCGATCCGGTCGCGGGCCATGGCGCCTTTCTTGTAGATGGCGAGCACGTTGCCTGCGACAACACCTTCCCGTTCACCGCGGTTGATCACCACCACGTCGAACTGCCCGACCTGAGAGACCCCGCCGAAGACGGAGATGATCTGGCCGTCGACGTCACCGGCAGGCGCACTCGGGAAGAAGGTGGAATCCACCCGCCGCTCCTCCGTCGGCAGCACGCGGTCACCGATCTGAACTTCCTCGCGGGTGTCGGACATGAACATGGTGGCAACGTCGTCTTCCTGAGCCACCGCCTGACCCAGGCCGATGTAGGTCGCTTCGCGGCCCAGAACTTCCTGGGTCTCCGGGTCGACATAGAGCGGACCCTTGCGCACCACGTTGAAGCTCTCGCTGTCCGGCAGCATGCCCCGCACGTACAGACGATCGCCCGCACCCAGCACGAGCCGCTCGCTGTCGCCCTGAACCACGTACGGCGCACCGTCCAGCACAGAGGGATCGACGATCCGGTTCTGCACCAGGAACGGCTGAATGGCATCCAGGCGGATGGTGGGTATCGCGGATTCCAGGGGTTCGTAGCGGATCTCCGGAGAGAGCTTGTCCGTGCCCGGTGACATGCGCACCGTCCGTCCTGCGTCGCCGCGGTTCAGCACCAGCTGCGGCTGGCCGTCCACGTACACCAGGCGGATCTGGTCACCGGGGTAGATGAGATGCGGATTGTCGATCTGCGGATTGATGCGCCAGATTTCCGGCCACAGCCAGGGGCGCTCGAGATACCTGCCGGAGATGTCCCAGAGCGTATCGCCCTTGACCACCGTGTAGACGTCCGGGTGATCGCTCTTCAGGTACTGGTTCAGATCTTCCGCGGCACCCGCTGCCAGGGCCGCCATGCTCGCGATCAGGCCTACGGTCATGAGCTTGACGGCACGGAACCCAGGCCAGCTCGCTCTGTCTATCCGGGGGGTCATGTTCCGAAACATGTTTTGAAGTTCCTTTTTACTCCGAGCTGCTTATGATGATCAGCTTCCGGTGACACCGTTCCTTCGGTCGCTGCAGGCGGGGAGCCTGGGGCGCGTGGGGGAAAAAGTTTATACTCTTGAGCATCTTAGCAGTCCGAATTAGACCAAGACTAGAGATAGATCACAGTGGTTGACCCGCACGCGAATTTATCTCCCGATTCACTTTCCGACGGACCCTGACTCCGGTTGACCAGATGGCGCTTCTGAACATTCTCGAATATCCGGATCCCCGTCTTCGTACGGTTGCGAAGCCTGTCAATGTGGTGGACGAAGCTGTCCGCCGCCTCATCGACGACATGCTCGAAACCATGTACGAAGCGCCCGGCATCGGCCTCGCCGCCACTCAGGTCAACGTCCACCGGCGCATCATCGTTGTGGACGTCTCCGAAAACCGCGATGACCCGCACGCTTTCGTCAATCCCGCGCTGACCACATTGGGCGACCCCATCGAGACCGAGGAAGGCTGTCTCTCCGTGCCTGGCTTTTATGAACCGGTGACCCGGTTCGAAGGCGTTCGCGTACGGGCCCTCGACCGGGAGGGAAACTCCGTGGAGGCCGAGTACGACGGCCTGCTCTCGGTGTGCATTCAGCACGAGTGCGATCACCTGGAAGGCAAGCTGTTCGTCGACTACCTCTCGAATCTGAAACGCACCCGCATCCGCAAGAAGCTGGAAAAACAGCAACGCGTCGGTGCCTAACGACGCGCCGCGTCCAGTGTCCAGTGACGCGCCGCGCCCGGTGGTGCCCGACAACCCGCCACGCCGCCTCGGTTTCGCCGGTACGCCTGAGTTCGCCGCCACCATCCTGGCCTCGCTGCTGGCGGCGCACCACGATGTCCGTCTGGTCCTGACCCAGCCAGACCGGCCCACGGGACGGGGCCGTCGGCTAGCGCCGAGTCCCGTCAAGCAACTGGCGCTGGCACACGACATCGAGGTCCGCGACCCGCCCCGCCTCAAGGGCGTGTCCATCGCCGACGCCGGCCTGGATCTGCTGGTAGTCGCGGCTTACGGTCTGATCCTGCCGCGATCGCTGCTGGAGACCCCGCGCATGGGCTGTCTGAACGTCCATGCCTCCCTGCTGCCGCGCTGGCGCGGTGCCGCGCCGGTGGAGCGGGCGATCATGGCCGGAGATACGGAAACGGGGGTCTGTCTGATGCAGATGGACGCCGGCCTCGACACCGGTCCGGTCTATGCGTGCGAGCGCACGGGTATCGGCGAAACGGAGTCTGGCAGCGCCCTCGAAGACCGGCTGGCGGCGCTGGGTGCCCGTCTGCTCATTGCCACGTTGCCCAACCTCGCCCTCATGACACCTGAACCACAGCCGAAGCAAGGAATCACTTACGCGGAAAAGATCGCCACTGCTGACAGCGTGCTGAATTACCAGGAAGGTGCTCGGACCATCGCCCGGCGCATTCGCGCGCTGACTCACCGCCAGCCGGTGACCGTCTTTGCCCGCGACGAAGCGGGTGCCACGGTGCGCATCCGCCTGCTGGGCGCACGGGACGGTCGTGACAGCGCCCCCGGCGCACCAGCAGGCACCATTCTGGCGGTCGGACCGGCTGGATTGGAGCTCGCCTGTTCCGACGGCAGCGTGCTCGTCGAGGAAGTTCAGCTCAATCGCGGCAAAGGCCGGCCCATGCACCCGCAGACCGCCGCCAACGGCTTCCCTCAGCTGCTCGCCCCGGGTGCGAGTCTGTCGAGCCAGCCGGAATCCGAGCCATGAGCCCCACCAAGAACGGTGCACAATGAGCCATGTTGCAGGCGCCAGTCGGGACCGCGTGCGCGCCGCCCGGGTGCTCCTGTCCGTCATTCACCAGGGCAGAACGACCGACCAATCGTTCGGGAACTTCGAATCCAACGCCCTGCTCCAGGAGCTCGTTTACGGCACACTGCGTTACTACTACTGCCTCGAACCCATGGTTTCCCGACACCTTTCCGAACCCCTGCGAACCAAGGATCTGGATCTCCGATGCCTCATGTTAGTGGGTGCTTACCAACTCCACTACATGCGTATACCGGATCACGCTGCCATCCATGAAACCGTCAACGCCTGTCGCGGACTGAAGAAGCCGTGGGCTCGCGCGCTGGTGAACGCGGTGCTCAGGAAGGTCGCTGACGAGACTCCAGACGAACGTTCGTTCGGACTGCCTGACTGGTGGTACCAGAAGCTCGTCAGAGACTACCCGGACCAGGCAGACGCACTGGCCGAAGCGACCCTCTGCCGCGCACCCATGTCGCTGCGCGTGAACGTCTCACGGATCTCGCGCGAGGCGTATCAGGCACAGCTGACCGCGGCAGGTATCACCGCCCATGCCGGATGGTTACCCGAGCAGCTGGTGCTCGCCGCACCCATGCCCACCCGGACACTGCCCGGCCACAAGGACGGGCTCGTCAGTGTGCAGGACGGCGGCGCCCAGTTCGCGGCCCGCCTGGTCACCGACGGCGATGGTGCGCCAGGGTCGATTCTGGACGCCTGCGCTGCCCCTGGCGGCAAACTCTTCCACCTCGCGGAACTCGCGCCGGCGGCGAGGGTTGTCGGGGTGGAGATCTCACCCGGCCGCTTCGAGCATCTGGACGCCGAAGCGCACCGCCTCGGCCACGAGCGGGTGGCGCTGCGCCTCGGTGACGCGGCCGGGGAGAGCTGGCTCGGCGACGACATACCGCATCGCTACGATGCGGTGCTGCTCGACGCGCCCTGTTCCGGCTCCGGTACGTTGCGCCGTCATCCCGACATCAAGCTGCTCCGCAAGCCGGGCGACCTGGCCGGTTTCGTCGACCTGCAGTCGCGCCTGCTCGAAAACCTGTGGCAGCACGTGGCACCGGGCGGCACCCTGACCTACTGCACCTGCTCGGTCTTCCCGGAGGAGAACGACGGTGTGGTGGACGCCTTTGTCTCGATCCATCCCGAAGCCGAGGGGCTGCCCATCACCCTGCCTACCGGGCAGACCACCCGGCACGGCTGGCAGCTGCTCACGCTACCGGCCGCCGATACCGGTCCGGATCTGTCAGTGGATGGTTTTTACTTCGCCCGACTGACCCGGCGTGAGAAAGCGCGTTAAGATGCGCGCGCCATGAAAATACTCATCATCGGTGCAGGTCAGGTGGGCGGCACGCTGGCTGCCAACCTCGCGAACGAAGCGTTCGACATCACCCTGGTCGACAACAACGAGACCTCGCTGAACGAGCTGCGCGACAAGCTGGACATCCAGACCGTGCACGGCTGGGGCTCCCATCCCGATGTGCTCAGACGTGCCGGCGCCGACGACGCCGACATGCTCATCGCGGTGACCTCCTCGGACGAGGTCAACATGATCGCCTGCCAGGTGTGCTACTCGCTGTTCCGCACGCCCACCAAGATCGCCCGTATACGCTCCTCGTCCTATCTCACCCGGGAAGGATTCTTCTCCCAGGACCACATGCCCATCGACGTGCTCATCAATCCCGAGCAGGTGGTAACCGAGAACATCCGTCAGCTGCTGGAGCATCCCGGCGCCCTGCAGGTGCTCGACTTCGCCGATGGCCGGGTACAGCTGGTGGCCGTGAAGGCCTATTACGGCGGACCACTGGTGGGCCAGGCGCTGTCGTTCTTCAAAACCCACCTGCCCAAGGTGGACATGCGGGTGGTGGCCATCTTCCGCCGCGGCCAAGCCATCGTGCCCACCGGTACCACGGTGATCGAGGCCGACGACGAGGTGTTCTGCATCGCCGCTTCCGAGCACATCAACGCGGTGATGGCGGAGCTCAGGAAGGTCGAGCGGCCTTTCCGGCGTGTGATGATCGCCGGCGGCGGCAACATCGGGACCGCGCTCGCCAGGGCGATCGAGCCCTACTTCTCGGTGAAGGTGCTCGAGTACAACCGCGACCGCTGCCAGCAGCTGGCGGAAACGCTGAACAATTCCGTAGTGCTCAACATGAACGCCACGGACCGGGAGCTGCTCCTCGAGGAGAACATCGAGCAGACCGACGCGTTCTGTGCCGTCACCAATGACGACGAGGTGAACATCATGTCGTCGCTGCTGGCGAAGAAGCTCGGTGCCCGGCAGGTCGTCACGCTGATCGGCAAGCCGGCCTACGTGGACCTGGTTCAGGGCGGCGAGATCGACATCGCCATCTCACCGCAGCAGGCGACCACCAGCTCGCTGCTGTCCCACGTCCGCCGCGGCGACGTGGTCAAGGTACACAGCCTGCGGCGCGGTGCGGCGGAAGCCATGGAAGCCATCGCCCATGGCGACGAAAAGAATTCCAAGGTCGTCGGTCGTGCCATACGCGACATCGACCTGCCCAACGGCGCCACCATCGGCGCCATCGTCCGGGACCAGACCGTGCTCATCGGTCACGATGACGTGGTGGTGGAGTCGGACGACCACGTCATCCTCTTCCTGGTCGACAAGCGCCAGGTCGCAGCCGTGGAGCGCCTCTTCCAGGTTGGCCTGACGTTCTTCTGACGGCACTGCCGGCATGCACCTCGCGGTCATCCTCAAGGTCACCGGCATTCTGCTGACACTGTTCAGCTTCGTCCTGGTCCTGCCCGTGGCGGTGGGCGCCCTCTACGGCGAACACACCTACGCCCCCTTCGGCTGGGGCTTCGGCATCACCCTGGTCACCGGCCTGTTGCTCATGCTCGCCGGTCGTGGAGAACATGAGCTCCGCAGCGGCGACGGTTTCATGATCACCGTGCTGTTCTATCTGGGTCTGGGTCTGTTCGGATCCATTCCGCTCTTTCTCGCCGAACCCGTCAGCGCCGGCTTCACCGACGCAGCGTTCGAATCCCTGTCAGCCCTTACCACGACCGGCGCCACGGTGATCGTGGGCCTGGACGATCTGCCCCGTTCAATCCTCTTTTACCGGCAGCTGCTTCAGTGGTTCGGCGGAATGGGAATCATCGTGCTGGCCGTCGCCATTCTGCCCATGCTCGGTATCGGCGGCATGCAGCTCTACCGCGCGGAGTCACCCGGTCCCGTCAAGGACAACAAGCTCACGCCCCGGATCACGGAGACCGCCAAGGCGCTCTGGTATCTGTATCTCGGCATCACGCTGCTGTGCGCGATGTGTTACTGGCTGGCCGGTATGACACCGTTCGATGCCTTGTGCCACAGCTTCTCCACGGTCGCCATCGGCGGTTTTTCGACACACGACGCCAGCCTCGGCTATTTCGACAATCCGACCATCGAAGCCATCGCCATCGTCTTCATGGTCATCGCCGGCATCAACTTCGGTCTGCACTTCATGGTTCTCAACCGGAAGAACCCCCTGCTCTACACCCAGGACCGGGAAGTCCGTGCCTACCTGTTCGTGCTCGCCATCGTCAGCATCGTCGTCTGCAGTCTGCTCGTGCGACATCCGGATTCTTCCGCGTCACCCTTCCGGGAAGGCATCTTTCAGGCGGTGAGCATCGCAACCACCACTGGGTTCGCGACCACCAACTTCAGCATCTGGCCATCCGTCGCCCCCGTCATTCTGCTCTTTGCCGCCTTTGCCGGCGGCTGCGCGGGTTCTACCGCCGGCGGCATCAAGATCATCCGCGTGCTGCTCATCTACCTGCAGGGATCGAGGGAGATCAAGCGACTGATCCATCCCAACGGCGTTTTTCACGTCAAGCTCGGTCAGCAGAAAGTTCCCGACCGGGTCATCGAGGCGGTCTGGGGTTTCTTCTCCGTCTACGTGATCGCGTTTCTCACCCTCGTCTCGCTGGTGATGTACATATCCAATCTGGATTTCCTCACCGCCTTCTCTGCCGTGGGGGCGTGCCTCAACAACCTGGGCCCCGGACTGGGTGACGTGGCCGAGAATTATGCGGGCCTCAGCGCCGGCGTGAAGTGGGCGCTGATGTTCGCCATGCTGCTCGGTCGCCTGGAGATCTTCACGCTGCTCGTGCTCTTCACGCCGGCCTTCTGGCGGCGCTGATCTCGCACCGACAGGTTCACAGCTTGTAGGGGTCGACGCCGCCCGGTGGCGGCCGCTTGAAGCGTTTGTACTCCCACTGGTACTGACCGGGATCCCGGCGGACCAGTTTCTCGATGGCCTCGTTCATGGCGGTAACAGATTCGTTCACGTCTTGCGAGTAGACCGCCTGACTCACCGGCGTGAACGCGATCCGGAAGCCCGCGTCCGCCCGCGTGCACGACCCGAGCACCACCAGCGGATCCGTGCTGCGGATCAGCCGGTGCACGAAGGTCATGGTCAGGGCCGGCCGACCGAAGAACGGTGCGTACACTCCGGCGCTCGGCGTCGGTACCTGGTCCGGCAGGATGCTAACGGGATGACCCCGTTTCAGCGCCCCCAGTACGCCGCGCACGCCCTGCGCGTCAATCGGCAGCAACGTCGCGCCCGTGCGCTGACGGCTCTCGCGGACGAGCCGATCGATACCGGCGATTTTCGGCGGATCATAGAGCGCCATGAACCGGTAACGACCGAAATGCAGGGCGAACAGCTCCCAGTTTCCGAAGTGCGGAGCGAGCACGAGAATTCCGCGGTGCTCATCCAGCGCGCGCTGCAGCGGCTCGAATCCGTCCACCCCCAGCACCAGCTCGTTGAGTCGGTCTTCCGACCAGTAAAAGACGATACCCGCCTCCGCCAGCAGGCGACCGGTGTGTTTGAGGCTTTGTTTTGCCAGACGCAGGCGCTGCGAATCGCGCATGGCGGGAAAGCAGTAGCGTAGATTCGCATCGGTGTTCCGCGCCGCACGTGTGCGGAAGAGGTAAGACAGACTGCCGATCGTATTCCCGACGAGGCGGGTGGCACCAAAGGGCAGCGCAGCCATGAGCCGCGCCCAGAGACGCAGCAGGGTGGGGGCTATAGCGTCCAAGATGCGGCGATTGTGCCGCACCGCTCGAAAGCGGGGCAAGACACCAGGTGATCGTTGACGAACCCGGCGCTCTGCATGAAGGCATAACACGTGGTCGGTCCAACGAACCGGAAGCCTGCCTTCTTCAACAGCTTCGCCATCGCCCGGGATGCATCGGTCTCGGAAGGCACCGAGCGCGGTGTCGCGAATCCGTTCTGTCGGGGCGTGCCGTCCACCACGGACCAGACCAGCGGTACGAACTCGCCATCCAGCGCCACCACGTGCCGCGCGTTGTTCACCATGGCCTCGAGTTTACCCCGGTGTCTGATCACACCCGGATCGTCCAGCCACGCGCGGATCTCGGACTCGTCTGCGCGGGCCAGGCGCTCCGGATCGAATCCGAAGAAGGCGTCCTGCATGTGGGCGCGCTTCTTCAGAATCGTCAGCCAGGACAATCCCGCCTGCATGCCCTCAAGCACGAGGCGCTCGAACAGCGCCCGCTCGTCCTTCTCCGGTATCCCCCACTCCCGGTCATGGTAGTCGATGTAGAGCGGGTCGGACGTGCACCACGGGCAGCGCTCGCCGGATGCGGAGACAGTGTCTTTGACCATGACTGGCAGATCCCGTAGATTGCGCCGCGATTGTACCGAAGGCATGTCCGGCGCGGGTGACCAGGCTCATTCTCATCGACCGTGACGGGGTCATTAATCAGGATTCGACCGCGTTCGTGAAGTCGGTGGCGGAGTTTGTGCCTCTTGAGGGTGCCATCGATGCCATGGCCGACCTGCATCGTGCCGGCTTCAAGGTGGCCGTCTGCACCAATCAGTCCGGTGTCGGCCGGGGACTGCTCAGCGAAGCCACCCTGGCGGACATTCACCGGCAGCTCGTCCGGCTGGTCGAAGCTTCGGGAGGCAGGGTGGATGGTCTTCGCTATTGCCCACACCGACCGGATGCGGGCTGCGACTGTCGCAAGCCGAGGCCCGGACTGCTCAAGGCGCTCATGGCCGACCTCGACGTACCACCGGAACACACCGTATTCGTCGGCGACTCTATCCGGGACGTGGAAGCGGCGCGGGCGGCCGGCTGTCGGGCGGCGCTGGTCCGGACCGGTAACGGCCGCGATGCGGAACCCGAGGCACGCCGGCTGGGGATGACCGACATCTATGACGACCTGGCGGCGTTCGCCGCTGCGGAGATCGGCCGCTCAGGACTGGACCTGCAGGCGGGCCCGTGACCGTCCTGCGTTCGATCTGCTTTTACCTCGGCTACTCGGTGGTGACCGTCTTCTGGGGCAGCCTGTCGGTGCTGGTCGGCTGGGTACTGCCGTACCGGCTGCGCTTCCAGTTCATCATCGGTGCCTGGACGCGCCTGTGCCTGAAGTGGCTGTGGCTTACCTGCGGTATCCGTCACCAGGTCGAGGGTCTCGAACACATCCCTGAAAAACCCTGCGTCGTCCTATGTCGCCACGAAAGCACCTGGGAGACCCTGTTTCTACAGACGCTGCTGGCTCCTCAGGCGACCCTGATCAAGCGCGAGCTGCTCTGGATTCCCTTCTTCGGCTGGGCGTTCGCCCTGAACCGGCCCATTGCCATCGATCGCCGTAATCCCCGCAACGCGCTGCGACGGCTGATTCGTGTCGGCACCTCACGTCTCAAAGACGGCGTCTGGGTGGTCCTCTTCCCTGAGGGTACCCGCATGCCCAGCGGCCAGCTGGGTCGGTTTCAGGTGGGCGGGTCGGCACTCGCCGCCGCCGCCGACGTGCCCGTGCTCGTGATCGCCCACGATGCCGGCCGGCTCTGGCCGGCACACGAGCTGAAGAAGAAGCCCGGTATCATCCGGGTGCGCATCATGCCGCCGTTCAAGCCGGACGGCCGGGATGGCAAGGAGATTGCCGACGAAGCGCGTCGCCTCATGGGGGAAGGTCTGGCGGCCCTGAGCGTGCAGCCATCTGCATCGAGCTAGACGTCCAGGTTCACCACGGTCAGGGCGTTGGCCTCGATGAACTCCCGTCGCGGCTCCACCTGGTCCCCCATCAACGTGGTAAACATCCGATCTGCAGCGATGGCGTCGTCGACGCTCACCTGCAGCATCCGCCGCACCGATGGGTCCATGGTGGTATGCCAGAGCTGATCCGGATTCATCTCGCCGAGCCCTTTGTAACGCTGCATGTCCACACCGCGACGGGCTTCCTCGAGCATCCAGTCGTAGGCCTGGCCGAAGCGAACCACGTCAAGGCGTTTGTCACCCCGGAGGATGTACGCACCTGGCTCGATGAGACCGGCAAGACGCCGGCTCATGGCGGCAATGGCACGATACTCCGGGCCGACGAGAAAGCCGTGACTCAGGTAGACGTCCTCGCTGATGCCTCGCACCTTGAGCGTGACCCGCGGACACCAGGTCTTGTGCTCGGGGTCCAGCTCCACTTCGACAATCCCGTCTTCCTTCGCAAGCGCGGTTTGTAAACGTTCACTCCAGGCGCGCATGGCCGTTTCGTCGAGCAGCTGTTCGCGGTCCACGGCGGGCAGGTCGATGAGGGCCCGGGTGATGACGGTCGGGTAGATCCGATGCATCTTGTCGAGCCGCCCGAGCAGTCTGCGGAACTCGTTGGCCAGCTCGGCCAGGGCCGCGTCTCCCAGGGCCGGCGCCTCGGCATTGACATGCAGCTTGGCACCGTCCAGCGCCATCTGCAGGAAATAGGCGTTGAGCTCCTCGTCGTCCTTCACGTAGCGTTCCTGACGCCCCTTCTTCACCTTGTACAGCGGCGGCTGAGCGATATAGATGTGGCCCCGCTCCACCAGCTCCGGCATCTGCCGGAAGAAGAACGTCAGCAGCAACGTCCGGATGTGGGAGCCGTCCACATCCGCGTCGGTCATGATGATGATCCGGTGATAGCGGAGCTTGTTCGGGTCGAATTCGTCCCGACCGATGCCGCAGCCCAATGCGGTGACCAGGGTGCCCACCTCATTCGAAGAAAGCATCTTGTCGAAGCGCGCCTTCTCCACGTTGAGGATCTTGCCGCGCAGCGGCAGGATGGCCTGGGTACGCCGGTCCCGTCCCTGCTTGGCCGACCCACCGGCAGAGTCACCCTCCACCAGGTAGAGCTCGGAGAGTGCCGGATCTTTTTCCTGGCAGTCGGCCAGCTTTCCCGGCAGCCCGGCGATATCCAGCGCGCCTTTGCGTCGCGTCATCTCCCGGGCCTTGCGGGCCGCTTCCCGGGCCCGGGCCGCGTCGATCATCTTAATGACCACGGAGCGCGCATCCTGGGGATTTTCGTCCAGATATTCCGTAAAGAACCTGTTCAGCTCCTGCTCCACGGCTGGCTTGACCTCACTGGAAACCAGCTTGTCTTTTGTCTGCGAAGAGAATTTAGGGTCAGGCACCTTGACACTGATGACCGCGGTCAATCCCTCCCGGGCATCGTCTCCCGAGGTGGTGACCTGCACCTTCTTCAGCAGGCCCTCCCGTTCGATGTAGCTGTTCAGCGTTCGGGTCAGTGCGCTCCGGAAGCCAGCCAGATGTGTACCGCCGTCACCCTGAGGAATGTTGTTCGTGTAGCAGAACACCTGCTCCTGAAAACTGTCGTTCCACTGCATCGCCACCTCGACGCCGACGCCGTCTTCTCTCTGGCTGACGAAATGAAAGACCTCGTTGAGCGCATTCTTGTTCTGGTTCAGATACTTGACGAACGCCTTGAGCCCACCGTCATACCGGAACTCCTCGCGCTTACCGCTGCGCTCGTCTTCCAGGTGGATCGACACACCGGAGTTGAGGAAGGCGAGCTCCCGCAGTCGCTTCGCCAGCACATCGTAGTGGAACTGAATGTTGCCAAATGTGGTCGCCGAGGGCTTGAAATAGCACTCCGTACCGCGGCGTTCCGTTTCCCCCACCTCGGCCAGCGGCGCCACCGGCACTCCGTCCCGATAGACCTGTTCGTAGACTTTACCGTCCCGCCGAACCGTCAGGCGGAACTCCTCCGACAGCGCGTTCACCACGGAAACACCCACGCCGTGCAGCCCGCCGGACACCTTGTAGCTGTTTTCGTCGAATTTTCCACCGGCGTGCAGGGTGGTCATGATCACCTCGGCGGCAGACACGCCCACATCCGCATGTATGTCCACCGGAATGCCCCGCCCGTTGTCGCGAACGGTTACGGCCTCTTCGGAATGCACAACCACGTCGATCCGATCGCAGTGCCCCGCCAGCGACTCGTCGATGGCGTTGTCCACCAGCTCCTGCACCATATGATGCAGTCCCGTACCGTCCTCGGTATCGCCGATGTACATGCCCGGCCGCTTTTTCACCGCTTCCAGGCCCCTCAACACCTTGATGCTTCGGGAGTCGTAGCTGTCGTTACTCATTCAGTATCCTCGTTAACGATCCGTGTTCCACGTGGAACACCGCCTCTTCCGACGAACCCGCGGACTGTACGCGCAGCCCGTCCGTTCGCGGGTCCCGGGAGGTCGTGGCCAGTATCTGTCCGCCGATCTGCGCCAGCAGATCGAAAAAACGCGCATTGTGCGCCGCGTCGAGCTCTGCACCCGCATCGTCGATCAGAAAAAGCGTCGAGCGACGCGCCTGATCCACGAGTAGTGAAGCCTGAGCCATCTGCAGGGCGCTGGCGACCATCTTACCCTGCCCGCGCGACAGGACCGTGGCTGCCGAGGTGCCCGATGTTCGGAGCTGAACATCGGCCCGTTGTGGGCCCCATAATGTGGCCCCATATTTTACCTCGCGGCCATGGGCTTCACCCAGCAGTTTGTGCAAGTCCTTATCCTCTGGCCATCCCTGCTGATAGCGGATTGTGACCTCCAGTTCCGGGGCGAGGACGCCCAGAATCCGGGAAACGTGCGGTGTCAGCCGGTACAGATAGTCCTGCCGATCCCGGGTCACCTCTTCAGCCAGCCGGGCCACTTCCTCGTTCCAGGGTCCCAGATCGGCTTTCGACGCGATTTCTTTGAGCAGGACGTTACGCTGACGCACCGCGCGCAGGTAATCGCGGAGTCTGACCAGGTAGTCTGGTTTCACGTGAAACGTTCCCCAGTCGAGCCAGCTTCGACGTCGAGCCGGCCCGCCAAAAACCAGCTCCCCAATGTCGGGCAGCATGACCTGCAGCGGCGTCAGCCTCGCGATCTCGGATAGACGCCGCTCAGCCCGCCCGTTCAAGCGCAGCTCGGTTTTTGCCGAGCGGGCACGACTGATCGCCAGCGTTGTTCGGCCCCGCAGCTCATCCTCCAGGGTGCCCCGAACGATCAACCTGTCCTGACCCTGTTGAATCAGCCCGTGACTTTTCTGCGTCCGGAACGACCGGCCGCGACAGAGCACGTGCACGGCCTCGAGCAACGCGGTCTTGCCGGCGCCATTGTCGCCAAAGAAAAGATTGAGCCCCGGCACCGGATCCAGGGCCACCGAGGTCAGGTTACGGAATCCGGCGATTTCGAGATGAGTAAACCGCACGGGCGGCCCGGCTGGTTACAGCCTCATCGGCATGACGACATAGAGCGCGTCGTCCCGACCTATACCTTCTATAAGGGCGCTGCTGTTTGCGTCGGAAACGGATAACTGAACCTGGTCCGTGTCGAGGACCGTCAGAACGTCCTGCAGGTAACTGACGTTGAAGCCGATTTCCATCCGATCCCCGTCATACTCAACCGGGACCTGTTCCTCCGCCTCTTCCTGCTCGGGATTGTTTGCCTGAATGGTCAGCTGTTCCCCGTCAAGAATGAGTCGCACGCCCCGGTACTTCTCGTTGGACAAGATCGAAGCCCGCTGAAAGGCCTGACGCAGCGTGTCCCGGTCGCCGATGACCGACCGACCCAGATCCTTGGGGACCACCTTCTCGTAGTCCGGGAACTTGCCGTCCACCAGCTTGGTCGTCAGTGTGTACGGTCCACGGGCAGCGCGCAGATGATTGGCGCCGAGTTGCAGCAGCACGTCGTCATCACCGTCATCCAGCAGTCGGGCCAGCTCCAGAACACCCTTACGCGGGACGATGGCCTGCAGACGCTCGGATCCGGAGCCCGCACCTTCCAGTGTGCACATCGCCAGCCGGTGCCCGTCCGTGGCAACGGTTCGCAGATGGCCAGGCGCGACCTCCAGGAGCATACCGTTAAGAAAGTAGCGCACATCCTGCTGCGCCATGGAGAAGCTCACCTGGTCGATGAGCCGACGCAGCTGCTGCTGGCTGACCTTGAACTCCGCGTCATCCTGACCACTCTCCACCTTCGGAAAGTCCGCCGCCGGCAGCGTGGCCAGTGTGAACCGGCTTCGACCCGAACGTACCGTCGCCCGGTCGCCGGAAACCTCCACCGTCACTTCGGCACTTTCCGGCAGCGAGCGCCAGATGTCCGCCAGTTTCCGCGCCGGGATCGTGATCTCACCCTCGCGCTGGATGTCGACTGTCTCTTCCCGGGCAATGAGTTCCACCTCCAGGTCGGTGCCCGTCATCGACAGGCACCCGTCGCGCGCGACGACTAACAAATTTGCCAACACGGGCAGCGTCTGCCGGCGTTCGACGACACCGGTCACCAGCTGCAGAGGTCTTAACAGGGATTCACGGTTGGTGGTGAATTTCATCTTGCTGCCCGTCGCTGTCTGAGTCCTGATTTTGGCGAAACCAGCTCACCGGTGCACGAACCGTGGTCGTGCAGACCGGTGAGCGTTGCCGAAGGATAGCGCGGACCAGCGGTCCGCGGGTGTCAGTTGGCAAGCAGACGACTGAGGTTCTTGTAGTCCTCGGAGACGTCCGTACTGCTCTCTCTGAGCTCTGCGATCTTCCGGCAGGCATGCAGCACCGTGGTGTGATCGCGGCCCCCGAATGCTTCACCGATCTCCGGCAGGGAATGATTGGTTAATTCCTTTGCCAGCGCCATGGCCACCTGACGCGGTCGTGCGATGGTTCGGTTGCGGCGCTTGGAGAGAATATCCGAAATCTTGATGTTGTAATACTCGGCCACGGTGCGCTGTATGTTGTCGATGCCTACCTGGCGGTCCTGAATGGCCAGCAGGTCCCTGAGTGCCCGCTTGACCTGCTCGATCGTGATGCGGCTACCGGTGAACCGGGCGTTGGCGATCACCCTCCGCAGTGCGCCTTCGAGCTCCCGTACGTTGGAACGGATACGCTCACCGATGAAGAACGCCACGGCAGGATCCAGCTCGATCTGCTCTGCCTCGGCCTTCTTCATGAGAATCGCTACTCTGGTCTCGATGTCCGGCGCCTCGAGCTCCACGGTGAGTCCCCAGACGAACCGGGACTTCAATCGTTCCTCGAGCCCTTCGATCTCCCTGGGGTACTGATCGCTGGTCAGCACCATCTGGCTGCCCCGCTCGAGCAGCCCGTTGAAAACGTGAAAGAACTCTTCCTGGGAACGCAGCTTCTTGGCGAAGAACTGGATATCGTCGATCAGCAGCATGTCCACCGAGCGGTAGTACGCCATGAACTCCGCCATCGTGCCCTGCCGCAGCGCCTTCACCATGTCCTGAACGAACCGCTGCGAGTGCAGGTAAACGACACGCGCGTCGGGGCTGGACACCTTGACCTCGTTGCCGACGGCCTGCATCAGGTGGGTCTTTCCCAGACCTACGTCACCGTAAAGGAGCAGCGGGTTGTAGGAACGCCCGGCATTCTGAGCGACCTGCATCGCAGCTGCCTTGGCCATTTCGTTCGACTTGCCTTCGACAAAGGCAGCGAAGGTGAAATCCGGATTCAGCTGGTACACGGCCGCCTGCTTTTCGGCGATGCCGCCGCTGCCGTCGGCACGAACGGGTGCCCGTTCTTCCGCACGCTCGTCCGCATCACCCACGTCCAGATCCACATTCAATGGCCTGGCTGGATCGCCGAGCTGATCGAGCAGCTCGTAGATCCGCTCGAGATAAGCTGCCTGAACCTGATTCCTGACATATCGATTCGGCGCGAAGATCCGCAGCCGATCCTGTTCCTCACGAGCCTGAAGCGGCCGGATCCAGGTATTGTATTGTTGAGACGAAAGCTCGTCCTGTAGCCGATCTAGGCACTTGTGCCATACGGAACGTCCCACCTGCGTTGCCCCCAATGCAAAGCTCATCCTGGCGACTTTTCTCGTTGCCTTGCTGTTTTGCAATACGAACCCGGATCGTCGGCGATCTGCCGAAGCGGTTCCCTTGCGAAGGCGCCGATTAAGCCATTCTCGTTACGGTGACCGTGCACGTCCGTTGACCGGATCTGCAGCCGCCGCATCTCTTATCTTTCTCTATCACCTAAGGTGTCTTTACAGCCCGTTCACCCTTCCAACGAACGGGCCTGCCCCCTCCGGTGCGGTTTCAACGACCGGCCTTACACCGGTCGTTCGCACAGGTTCCACTGATGCGACCGTTGTCCTGCTTCCGGTCGTATCGTCGCTCCCGCACTCCATGCCGCCTGCTGGCGACCGACGCTGGCTCTTCAGCCGGAGATCCCGGCCTCGAAGAAGAATCGGTTGTCCTTCATAAGAGGGAAAGGATTCTAGCCACGTTCGCGAGCCATTGGCTATGAGTTGCGTACGAATTAGCCAACCTTTTTTTTATCTCATGCAAATTCAAAAACTTATCCGAAGACGACGTTCCGGAAACCGTCGAATCCGCCATGACTACAATGTGCAGAACCCTTTTAAGAACCTGTGGATAAGATGAGGAGTAGCGAACAGGATGGTAACGATCCCCGGCCGCACACAGCCTCCTACCGTTCGGTTAAAGGTTTGTTCACAATGTCGTCATCATTCCAAGTCGTTGTCAGACAGCACAAATCCGGCGTTATCAACATCATTGCCGCGCACAACAAGCAACAACGAACAAATTCCTAATTCATAAAACTACTACTTTCTTTGTCTTTCGAGGAATCCGGAAAATGAACCTGCGATGACGGCCGCACGAGCTAAGTTGACAGGTATCAGGCACCTACCTAAAATCGCGCCCCCTTTGTTCCAATGCCTCTGCTGGCAGGCCTCTGCAGGCAGGGGGTGATTTTCGAGGCGCGGGAACCATGAAGAGAACCTTTCAGCCGAGCAACCTGAAGCGTAAGCGTACCCACGGTTTCCGTTCCCGCATGGCCAAGCGTGGCGGACAGAAAGTGCTGAATGCGCGTCGTGCCAAAGGCCGCAAGCGCCTGACCGTCTGAGCACTGACCCGCCCGGTCGGGCGGAGCGTGCAAGTCAAAGCCCATCTCGAGGTGCTCAACCGATGGTGGAGCACTCAGCGACCTCCCAGAGATTTCCCAGACAGTTCCGGCTGACTCGCGCCCGGGATTTCGAGCGCGTGTTACGTGCTCCGGACTTCAGGCTCTCCGCTGGGCCGTTACGTCTGAACGCGGTTTTCAATAGAATGCACACCGCGCGCCTTGGGCTGATCGTCGGCAGGAAGTCCGTCTCCCGTGCCACGGCAAGAAACCGGATCAAGCGGGTCATCCGAGATCGGTTTCGCCGGATTCGAAGCGAGCTCGGGAGCGTGGACGTCGTCGTTCGGGTGGTTGCTCCGGTGACGCGGATGGAACTGCACCGTCACCTGGACCGTTTGCTGACCGAACTGAAGCGGAAAACGAACCCGACCCCGTCATGAAACACGAGATTCATTCCCTCGAGCAGCTGCCCCGTCGGGCGATCCGGGGCCTGATACGACTGTATCAGCTGCTGCTGAGCCCGCTGCTCGGCAACCGGTGCCGTTTTCATCCCAGCTGTTCTCACTACGCCATGGAGGCGGTCGGCCGCTTCGGTGTGCTGAAAGGCGGCTGGCTCACTCTGTCGAGGCTTGCCCGCTGTCATCCCTTCCATCCGGGGGGCTTCGACCCGGTGCCCGCTGCCGCTGCCTCTGGTGAGGCACCGGCTCACAAGGAGAACTGATCCCCATGCTACCGACGGAAGTACAGCGGATCCTGCTGTTGATCGGTCTTGCGGCCACCGGATACCTGATGATCCTGGCCTGGAACGATGACTTCATCCAGCGCCAGACCCCCATGGAATATCGGCAGCCGGAGCCCCTGACGGCAGCCGAGGAGGACGCGGCACCGACGGTCGGACAGAGCAGCACCCAGGAATCCGACGTACCCGATGCATCGCTCATCGCGGGCAGCGAGACCGGGTCCCAGCAGGCACCGACCGTTGCGACGGCACCGGCAGCCGGGAACCGCCTTGTCAAGGTGGAGACACCGGAGCTCAGAGTCTGGATCGACCGCTCCGGCGGCGACATCGTTCGCGTCGAGTTGCCACAGTATCCCGTGTCGCTGGACACCCCTGATGTGCCCTACGTGCTGCTCGACAACGGCGGCGGCCGTATCTACATCGGCCAGACGGGCCTGATCGGTGCCGATGGGGTCGATGCCGGTGGCACCCGGCCGCTCTACAAAACCAACAAAAGTGAATACCAACTTACGGGAAAAGACCCGCTTTCAGTGGATTTCACCACCACGGTTGGCGGTCAGGTCGTCACCAAACGGTATCAGTTTCTGCCCGAGGACTATCTGGTTAACCTCACTGTGCTGGTCGAGAATCGGGAAACCCGACCCATTCAGGCGAGCCTCTTTGCCCAGATCAAGCGTGATGACAGCGATCCGCCGAATGCCACCAAGATTGCCCTCGGACCGCGGCCCTACATCGGTGCCGCACTGACCACGCCAGATTCCCGCTACGAGAAGCTCAAATTCGACGACCTGGATGACGTCCCCAGCTACCGGATTGCCGTCACCGGTGGCTGGATGGCTTTCCTCGAGCACTACTTCCTCTCGGCCTGGGTGGCCAACGAGGATGAGCAGAACAATTTCTACGGTCAGAAGCGCAAGGACGGTACCTACGTCTTCGGCTATACCGGCCCGCTGAAGACGGTGGCGCCGGGCGAGGTGGGGACCTGGACGACGCGATTCTATGCCGGACCGAAGGATCAGAAACGTCTCGAGAAGATTGCGCCCAACCTGAACCTGACGGTGGATTACGGCTTCCTGTGGTGGCTGGCCGTGCCGCTGTTTCACCTCCTGTACTGGCTGCACGGTTTCGTCGGCAACTGGGGGGTCGCCATCATTCTGCTGACCGTCATGGTCAAGGCCGTGCTCTACCCGCTCTCCGCCGCCAGCTACCGGTCCATGGCCAACATGCGACGGGTCGGACCGCAGATGAAGCGCCTTCAGGAGCGCTACGCCGACGATCGGCAGAAGCTCTCCCAGGAAATGATGAACCTGTACAAGAAAGAGCAGGTAAATCCCCTCGGCGGCTGCCTGCCCATGCTGCTGCCCATGCCGATTTTCATCGCCCTGTACTGGGTGCTGTACGAATCTGTGGAACTCAGACAGGCACCATTCTTCGGCTGGATCCACGACCTTTCGGTCATGGATCCGTTCTTCATTCTGCCGCTGCTGATGGGCGGCAGCATGTATCTCACCCAGCTCATGAGCCCCGCGGTGGGCGATCCAATGCAGGTGCGGATGATGAAGCTCATGCCCATCATGTTCACGGTGCTGTTCCTGTTCTTCCCGGCCGGGCTGGTGCTGTACTGGCTCGTCAACAACGTGCTCGGCATCGCACAGCAGTACTACGTGATGAAGCAGACCGAGCGGGCCCAGGCCGCCAAGGCATGAGACCCCGACCGGAGGCGGGTGGCCGCCATGGGCGCCCCTGAGCCGCACGGGGGGCTCGACCGGGACACCATCGTCGCCGTGGCAACAGCGCCAGGGCAGGCCGGAGTTGGTATCGTCCGGGTTTCCGGCCCGGATGCCCGGGCCATCGGCCAACGTATCGGTGGCTTGCCGCTGCCCGCGCGCCAGGCGCTCTACCGCAGATTCCGGGATGGCTCGGGTGAGGTGATTGACTCCGGCGTGCTGCTGTACTTCGCCGCACCCCGCTCGTTCACCGGCGAGGACGTGGTGGAGTTTCAGGGTCATGGTGGACCGGTGGTGCTGGCCATGCTGACCGAAGAGGTCCTCAGATCCGGCGCCCGCCTGGCGCGCCCCGGGGAGTTCACGGAGCGGGCGTTTCAGAACGGCAAGCTCGATCTGGCCCAGGCGGAAGCGGTTGCCGATCTGATTGCCGGTGCGTCAGAAGCTGCCGTAAGGGGGGCGAATCGCTCCCTGTCCGGTGCTTTTTCCGAACGGGTGCACGAGATCGACGCGCGGGTGGTGGATCTCCGGGTGTTCATCGAAGCGGCCATCGACTTTCCGGACGAGGAGATCGACCTGCTGGCGGACGGGCAGGTTGCCGAACGGCTGAGCTGGATACGGGAAGCGCTGGTGCGGCTGCGGGCGGACTGTGCCCAGGGGGTCAAGCTCCGGGACGGCATCCGGCTTGCCATTGTCGGAGCGCCCAACGTCGGTAAATCCAGTCTGCTCAATCGTCTTCTCGGAGAGGCGCGCGCCATCGTTACCGATATTCCGGGCACCACACGGGATCTGATCCACGCGGATCTGGACCTCGACGGGCTGCCGGTGGAGATCGTGGATACCGCCGGATTGCGCGTGTCCGCGGACGCGGTTGAGGCGGAGGGGGTCCGGCGTGCCCTGTTGCAGGCGGAGCAGGCGGACATCGTGCTGCTGGTCTCCGCTCTTGATACGAACGAACGATCGGTTGGCCATCCATCGGACGAGCCGGTTCCGGAAGGGATCGATCCGGACCGGGTAATTTTCGTCCTGAACAAACTCGACCTGACCGCGGATCCGGAATCGGTGCGCGCCGAGGTGCGCACGGAGGATCGGGTGGCGATTTCCGCAACCACGGGTGAGGGGCTCGACGAGCTTCGTTCGCGGATCCGTGAGCGGGCCGGGTTTGTGCCTGGTGGCAACCTGTTCACCGCGCGCCAGCGCCACCTCCTTGCTCTGGATCGGGCCCGCTCCGCCACGGATCAGGCCCTGGCGCTGGCGGCCGATTCGCTTCCCGGCGAGCTGATCGCGGAAGAGCTGCGCGCAGTCCATGCGGCGCTCGGCGAGATCGTCGGCGAGATGTCCAGCGACGCCCTGCTCGGCGAGATTTTCTCGCGGTTCTGCATCGGCAAGTGATCCTTCGCCTCACGGCAAAGCAGGTATACTCCGCAACCCGAATTTTGAGCTGCTGCCCGATCGGCAGCGCGATGCCATGGATCATCCGGACAGCTTCGACGTCATCGTGATCGGCGCCGGCCACGCCGGCTGCGAAGCTGCGGCGGCTGCCGCCCGTGTAGGCGCTCGGACGCTGCTTCTGACCCAGGCGGTGGAAACCATCGGCCAGATGTCGTGCAATCCGGCCATTGGCGGCATCGGCAAGAGCCACCTGGTTCGGGAGATCGATGCGCTGGACGGGCTGATGGGCCGTGCAGCGGACATGGCAGGTATTCAACTGCGCGTCCTGAACGCCAGCAAGGGTCCTGCAGTCCGGGCGACCCGGGCCCAGGCCGACCGCGCGCTGTACCGGCAGGCCATTCGTCAGCTGCTCGATGGGCAGGAGAACCTGCTCATCTTCCAGCAGACGGTGGTGGACCTTGTGGTGGAGGAAACGGTCGGTGGTCGCCGGGTCGCCGGCGTGGTCACGCAGATGGGTCTGACCTTCCGGGCCGCTGCGGTGGTGCTGACGACCGGGACCTTTCTCGGCGGCCGGATCCATGTAGGGCTCAGCAACCATCCCGGTGGCCGGGCCGGTGACGCGCCTTCGAATGCCCTGGCGGAGCGTCTGCGTGCACTGCCGTTCCGGGTGGACAGGCTGAAGACCGGAACGCCACCGCGTATCGACGGCCGGACCGTGGACTTCTCTGTCATGGACGTGCAGCCCGGTGACGAGCCGACGCCCGTGCTCTCGTTCATGCACGAAAACACAGGGTCTGCGCATGACGTCGGTACGCTGGAGCGGCCTCGTCAGGTGCCTTGTTACATCACTCAGACAAACGCGACGACTCATGACATCATCCGTGCAGGGCTGGATCGTTCACCGCTCTTCACTGGTGTGATCGAAGGAACCGGGCCCCGCTACTGCCCGAGCATCGAAGACAAGGTGGTGCGTTTCCAGGATCGGATACAGCACCAGGTCTTCGTCGAGCCCGAGGGACTCACCACCTCGGAGCTCTATCCCAACGGGATCTCCACGAGCCTGCCATTCGACGTGCAGATCGCCCTCGTGCGCAGCATCCGGGGCTTCGAGTCGGCACACATCACCCGACCGGGTTACGCCATAGAGTACGACTTCTTCGATCCCCGGGACCTCGAGTACAGCCTCGAGACGAAGTCCGTTGAGGGACTGTTCTTCGCCGGTCAGATCAACGGCACCACCGGCTACGAGGAAGCCGGCGCCCAGGGGCTGCTGGCAGGTCTGAACGCGGCTCGCAAGGTGGCCGGTCAGCCCAGCTGGTGTCCACGGCGCGACGAAGCGTACCTCGGCGTGCTGGTGGACGATCTCATCACCCTGGGTACCAACGAGCCGTACCGGATGTTCACCTCCCGCGCCGAGTTCCGGCTGCGGCTGCGGGAAGACAACGCGGATCAACGGCTGACGCCAGTCGGCCGTGATCTCGGACTGGTCGGCGCCAGCCGCTGGCGGATGTTCAGCGGCAAGCGCGCAGCGCTCGAGGCTCTGCATGCTGCCCTCGAGCGGGTGAATCTGAATCCCGGCACGACCCTTGCGCTCTCGCTGGAAGGGGTGACCGGGGAACAGATCACCCGGGAGTCGCCGCTCGGCGCCTACATCCGGCGTCCCGGAGTGAGCCTCACGTCCATCGCTCCGGTGCTGTCGGCAGCGCTCGGCGTCGATCTGCCGGAGGGCGTCACCACGCAGGCGGAGATCGAGATCAAGTACGAGGGATACATCCGCCGTCAGGACGAGGAGATCGCCAAGATCCGTCGTCACGAAAGCATCGAGCTGCCTCGCGGGCTCGCGTACGACAAGGTCTCGGGCCTTTCCCGGGAGCTGGCGGAGAAGCTCAATGCGACGCGGCCCGCGACGCTGGCGCGTGCCTCCCGGATTCCGGGTATGACCCCCGCCGCGCTGTCGCTACTGCTGGTCCACGCGAAGAAGATGCGGGCCTCGGCAGTGATCCTCGAACAGACCGCCGACTGAGCAGCCGGTTTGATCCTACCCGACCGGACCGCGGTAGCCCGGCAGCTCGGGATCACGCTCACCGAACAGCAGTGGTGCACACTCGAGCGCTACGTCGAGCTGCTCGAGCGCTGGAATGCGCGGTTCAACCTGGTGTCCCGACAGGATGTGGAACGGCTGTGGCCCCGTCACGTACTGGACAGCCTCAGCATTCTGCCGTTGCTCGCTGCGCTGCCCTTTGCCGGAAAGCGGTGCCGCGTGCTCGATGTGGGTACTGGTGCCGGACTGCCGGGACTGCCGCTCGCCGTCGCGGATCCAGGCATGGACTGGCTGCTCGTCGAACGGAACGAGCGTAAGGTCCGCTTTCTCGAGCTCGCGGTCAGCGAGCTGGGTCTTGGCAACGTCTCCGTGCGGATGCTCGATGTCGGAAAACCGCCACCGGAGGATCTCGTCGGCTGGGCAGACGTCATCGTCTCCCGTGCCATGGCGTCACCTGCCGTCCTTGTCGGGCAGACCGGCGCTATGCTGGCTGCCGGCGGCGCCTTTCTGCTCATGACCGGCGCGGCAGGACACCGGGTACGCCCGAGGTCCGGGTCTGAGCCGCCGTCGGGATTCCGGGTCACGGCCGTGCACGAGCTTCGCATCCCGGGGCTTGATCAGGTGCATGAAGTGACCATCATTCACAGGAGTGCGGGCAGTCAGGCGGAGGCGGGGCATTGAGACGGATCATCGCGGTGGCGAACCAGAAAGGCGGGGTGGGCAAGACCACCACGAGCGTCAATCTCGCCGCGTGTCTGGCACTGTCCGGGTCCCGGGTGCTGCTCATCGATCTGGATCCCCAGGGCAACGCCACCATGGGGTCCGGGGTCAACAAGGCCTCGGTCAACGAGTCGGTGTACGACTGGCTCATGGAAGGCGCGCCATTGTCGCAGGTCACGCACCGCTGCCAGGGTGGCTACACGCTGATCCCCGCCAACTCCGACCTCACCGCCGCCGAGGTGGAGCTCCTGCGCTCCGAACGCCGGGAGTATCGTTTGAAGGAACGACTGGTCGACGTCACCGCCCACGAGTACGTGATCATCGACTGTCCGCCCTCTCTGAACATCCTGACGCTCAACGCGCTGATCGCCGCAGACAGCGTGCTCATTCCCATGCAGTGCGAGTACTACGCACTGGAAGGTCTGAGCGCCCTGCTCGACACGGTGGAAGGCGTGCGCGCCACGGCGAACCCGAAGCTCGCAATAGAGGGCCTGTTACGAACGATGTATGATCCGCGCAACAGTCTGACCAGGGACGTTTCCCGTCAGCTGATCCAGTATTTCGGCGATCAGGTGTTCCGCACCGTCATTCCTCGAAACGTCCGCCTGGCGGAAGCCCCGAGTCACGGTTTGCCGGCCATTCTGTACGATCGTCAGTCCCGGGGTGCCGTTGCCTATATGGCGCTCGCCGGGGAGATAAAAAGAAAGCATGAATTCAGGACGGCGCCGTAGCGCCGGGGGGATGAACGGGTGACGAAGAAACGGCTGGGCCGCGGTCTCGATGCGTTGCTTTCTGCACAGCGCTCCGACCCGCAGCCGGTTCCCACTGACGGCCCGCCGGCAGGTTCTCCCGGCGTCGCTGGCGGACCCGGCACCGCGCTCGATGCCGTAGCCGTCGACGAGGTGGTACGCAGCCGCTACCAGCCGCGTCAGGCGTTCAACGAAGAAAGCCTGGCAGAGCTGGCGGCATCCATCCGGGCCCAGGGTCTGATGCAGCCCGTTGTAGTTCGTCCGCGTCCCCAGGGCGGCTATGAGCTCATCGCCGGCGAGCGTCGCTGGCGGGCAGCGCAGCTTGCGGGGCTGACCCGCATTCCCGCTGTGATCCGGGACGTTTCCGACGAGCAGGCGTCGGCCATGGCGCTGATCGAGAACATTCAGCGGGAGGACCTGAACCCGCTGGAGGAAGCGAGGGCCCTGGAGCGGCTCAGGGACGAGTTCGGTCTCACTCAGCAGCAGGTGGCGGATGCTGTTGGCAAATCCCGTGTGGCGGTGACCAATCTGCTGCGCCTGCTCAACCTCTGCGCACCCGTCCGCCAGATGCTGCTCGAGGGAGAGCTGGAGATGGGCCATGCCCGGGCGCTTCTGCCCCTGCCGGCGCTGGATCAGGAGCGCCTGGCCAGGGTGGTTGCCGCCAAACGGCTCTCGGTGCGGGCCACCGAGGCGCTGGTCAGATCCCGCCAGCAGCCCGTCCGGGAGAAACCCCGGACCCCGGCGAAGGACGCTGACACGGCCAGGCTCGAGCGGGAGCTTTCCGACAAGGTTGGAGCGCCGGTCAGCATCCAGACCGGTGCCGGCGGCAAGGGTGGTCGGCTGGTCATCGCCTACTCGAGCCTCGAGGAGCTCGACGGCATTCTTTCCCACCTGAAATAGCGGGCCGCGAAATCCCCACCGCCCCCGTCCGGGGTGCGCCGGGTTCCGAAAAAAGCCCGAAAAATCCGTTGGTTCGAATTGAACGGCCGCAAGTCGGTCACTATAATACGCGCCGCTTTTCCGGGGCCTGGATCGCTTGCCGTCGCCTTATCGAATCGTGATCTGGCAGCTCGTGACGACGGCTGCGTTGGCGATGGGTGTGTTCGGCTGGGAACTCTCGCGGGGTATGTGGGACGCGCCCTGGCGGGGATTCGAGCAGACGGTCTCGGTGCTGGCAGCAGGAATGGCGAGCGTGATTCCGGCGGGCCTATATGCCTGGCGGGCATCGGTGGAACGCTCCGCGACGAAGTTCCTGCTTCAGGGCGTGGTGAAATTCGCGCTGACGATACTGCTGATGGCGGCCTGCATCATTCTGCTCAGGCCGGCCGCGGCAGGCTTCTTCGGGACACTGATCCTCTTGCAGGTGATGTACGTGGCAGCGCCACTGGCACAAGCCGCGCGGAACGGAACGGAGCACTGAATTACCTGCCGGGTAGTTGTCCCCGGCAGGCGGTTTGAGAGAGTAATCGGTCCAGTCGCTGACTGGGTCTTAGAAGGGTAGACGAAGACAGGTTATGGCGAGCGCAGCGGAAAATCCGGCCGAGTACATCCAGCACCACCTGACCAATCTGACCTTCGGTCAGCACCCCGACGGAACCTGGGGCCTTGCTCACACGGCGGAAGAGGCGGCCGCCATGGGATTCAACGCCATACACGTGGACTCCATGCTCTGGTCCGTGGTGACCGGACTGGTCTTCTTCTTCCTGTTCCGCACCGCGGCAAAGAAGGCGACCGCGGGAGTGCCGGGACCGCTGCAGAACTTCGTCGAGCTCATCGTCGACTTCATCGACGACACCACCCGCACCATCTTCAATTACCAGAACAGCCTCATCGCACCCATGGCGCTCACCATCTTCGTCTGGGTGTGGCTGATGAACTTCATGGATCTGATTCCCGTCGACTGGATTCCGACGCTGGCAGCGATGATGGGTGTGCATTACATGAAGGTAGTGCCGAGCACGGACCCCAACGTCACCATGGCCATGGCCTTTTCTGTATTCGGCCTCATTCTTTTTTTCAGCATCAAGGAAAAGGGTCTCGGCGGGTTTCTGGGGGAGCTGGCGTTTCACCCGTTTCCGAAGTGGCTCGCACCCGTCAACCTGATTCTGGAAGGGGTGACGCTCATCGCCAAGCCCTTGTCTCTGGGCCTGCGGCTGTTCGGCAACATGTATGCCGGCGAGATGATCTTCGTTCTGATCGCGCTGCTGTTCACCGGCGGTGTCGCCTACGGACTGCTCGGTGGTCTGCTGCAGTGGGGCTGGGCCATGTTCCACGTTCTGATCATCTCGCTGCAGGCGTTCATCTTCGCGGTACTGACCGTCGTCTACATGGCGCAGGCTCATGAGGTGGACGAAGAGCATTAAGACTTACCGGGGCGGGAGCTTGAGCGGAAGCCTCACGGCGGTTTGTAAACTCACGAAAACTCGAAACTTGGAGTAATCATGGAACTAGCGGTTCTTCTTTATGTAGCAGGCGGACTCATGATGGGTCTCGGCGCTGTCGGCGCGGCCATCGGTGTGGGCGTGCTGGGCGGTAAGTTTCTCGAGGGCGTCGCACGCCAACCCGAGCTGCTGCCAATGCTGAGAACGCAGCTCTTCATCGTCCTGGGTCTGGTCGACGCGGTACCCATGATCGCGGTTGGTATCGGTCTGTACACCATCTTCGCGGTAGGTTGATCGATCCGGCAATCAAACGAGAGGTTTAGACGATGAATCTGAACTGGACCATGGTTGGGCAGACGATCACCTTCATCGTTTTCGTCTGGGCCTGCTGGAAGTGGATCTGGCCGCTTCTGATCAACGCCATGCGTGAGCGGCAGCAGGCCATCGCCGAAGGGCTGGCCAGCGCGGAGCGCGCGTCGAAAGATCTCGAGCTCGCTCAGGAGCGGGCGGGGGATCAGCTGCGGGCAGCCAAGGAAGAAGCGGCAGCACTCATCGAGCAGGCGCGTGTGCGCGCCAATCAGCTCGTCGAGGAAGCCAAGAACGAGGCGCGCGTGGAAGGCGAGCGGCTCAAGGATGCTGCGCTGGTGGAAATCGAGCAGGAAGTGAACCGCGCCAAGGAGGCGCTCCGCGTTCAGGTTGCGGCCCTTGCGGTTGCCGGTGCGGAAAAAGTGCTCGGCGAGTCGGTGGATGCGAACCGTCACAGCCAGCTGCTCGAACGGCTGGCAGCGGAACTCTGAGGAAGTCTTGAGTCATGGCGGAACTGGCAACTCTGGCCCGACCCTACGCGAACGCCGTGTTCGATGTGGCGAAGGCGGACAACGAGCTCGACCTCTGGTCGCGCATGCTTATCCTGCTGGCGGGTGCCGCGAAAAACGAGACCGTGCAGACGCTGCTGGCGGACCCGGAGATGGAGGAGGAGCAGAAGGCGTACCGGCTCTCAGCCATCTGTGGCGACGATCTGAATGACCGCGGTCGGCGCTTCGTCCAGGTGCTGGCAGCCAACAAGCGTCTGGCGCTGCTGCCGGAGGTGTCGGGGATCTTCGAAGCGCTGCGGGCGGAAGAGCAGTCCACCCTGGACGTGAGGGTCACCAGCGCCTATGCGCTGTCCGACGCGGAGGCGGAAAGGCTGAAGACTGCCCTGACACGCCGATTCCAGCGGGAGATCAACCTGAGCAGCGAGGTGGACGCATCGCTCATCGGTGGGGCAGTGATCCGGGCCGGCGACACGGTCATCGACGGGTCGGTGCGGGGAAAGCTCTCCAAGCTGGCAGAGAACATCCAGAGAACTTAGCAGCGGTGAGTTCCCGGTCGGTCCCGGTACGGACAGAGGATCGAAAGGGCAAAAAATCTTGAGGAATGCAAAATGCAGCAACTGAATCCTTCTGAAATCAGCGACATCATCAAGAGTCGAATCGAAGCGCTCGATGTCCACGCTGAGGCTCAGAACGAAGGCACCATCGTCAGCGTGTCCGACGGTATCGTCCGCATTCATGGTCTGGCTGATGCCCAGTACGGTGAGATGATCGAATTCCCCGGCAGCCTCTACGGCATGGCACTCAACCTGGAGCGGGATTCCGTGGGCGTGGTCATCCTCGGAGACTATGAAGGTCTTTCCGAGGGCATGAAGGCACGCTGCACGGGCCGGATTCTGGAAGTGCCCGTTGGTCGCGAGCTGCTCGGCAGGGTGGTGGACTCACTCGGCAATCCCATCGACGGTAAGGGGCCGCTGAATGCCTCGGAAACCTCGCCGATCGAAAAAGTCGCCCCGGGTGTCATTGCCCGTCAGTCGGTGAACCAGCCGGTGCAGATCGGGCTGAAGTGTATCGACTCCATGGTGCCCATCGGCCGGGGCCAGCGCGAGCTGATCATCGGCGACCGTCAGATCGGCAAGACCGCCATCGCGGTGGACGCCATCATCAATCAGCGCGATTCCGGCATTAAGTGCATCTATGTGGCCATCGGTCAGAAGATGTCGACCATCGCCAACGTGGTGCGAACTCTCGAAGAATACGGCGCCATGGACAACACCATCGTCGTCGCTGCGTCCGCATCGGATCCGGCGCCCATGCAGTTCATCGCGCCTTACTCCGGCTGCAGCATGGGTGAGTTCTTCCGTGACAACGGCGAGGACGCACTCATCATCTATGACGACCTGACCAAGCAGGCGTGGGCCTACCGGCAGATCTCGCTGCTGCTGCGCCGTCCGCCGGGTCGGGAGGCGTATCCCGGTGACGTTTTCTATCTGCACTCCCGTCTGCTCGAGCGCGCGGCGCGTGTGAACGCCGAGTACGTGGAGCAGATCACCGGTGGCCGGGTCAAAGGTCAGACGGGTTCGCTGACCGCGCTGCCCATCATCGAGACCCAGGCCGGCGACGTATCCGCGTTCGTGCCGACCAACGTGATCTCCATCACCGACGGGCAGATCTTCCTCGAGACTGAGCGGTTCAACGCAGGCATCCGCCCCGCCATGAGCCCCGGCACCTCCGTGTCCCGGGTAGGTGGATCGGCACAGGTGCCGTTCCTGCGCAAGATCTCCGGCGGTATCAAGCTGGCACTTGCCCAGTACCGGGAGCTGGCGGCGTTCTCGCAGTTCGCCTCGGATCTGGACGAGGCTACCCGGCGCCAGCTCGAGCATGGTCGACGGGTCGAAGAGCTGATGAAGCAGAAGCAGTACGGACCGATGAGTGTCGCCGATCAGGGTGTGAGCCTTTACGCGGCGACGGAAGGCTATCTGTCCGACGTGCCGGTGAACAAGGTGCAGAACTTCGAGCGCGATCTGCTGGCCTACATGCACTCCGAGAAAGCGGAGTTCATGAAGATGATCAACGACACCGGCGCCTACAATGACGACGTGGTCGCCGAGATGCGCGCCGCGATAGAGGCGTTCAAGGCGACCCAGAGCTACGAGTGAAGGATCTCGGGAAGCGTCAATCTGAGCAGGACTGACTATGGCCGTCGGCAAAGACATCAAGAACAAGATCGGCACCGTGGAGAACACGCAGAAGATCACCAGTGCCATGCAGATGGTGGCCGCGTCCAAGATGCGCCGTACCCAGGATCGCATGAACCACGGGCGCCCCTACGCGGAAAAGATGCGCCAGGTGATCGGTCATCTGGCCAACGCCAACCCGGAATACCGTCACACCTATATGACGGAGCGGGAAACCGTCCGCCGCATCGGCTACCTGGTGGTCTCCACCGACAAAGGTCTCTGCGGCGGTCTGAACGTGAACCTGTTCAGGACCCTGCTGCGTGACGTCGGCGAGTGGCACGGCCGCGGCGTGGAAGTCGACCTGGGGCTGATCGGTAACAAGGCCATCTCCTTCTTCCGCTCCGTGGGCGGCAACGTGCGCGCGTCGATCGGTGACGTAGGCGAGACTCCGATGCTGGCGACCCTGATCGGCGGCATCAAGGTGATGCTCGATGCGTTTGCGGAAGGCGAGATAGACCGCCTTTACATCATCAGCAACGACTTCGTTAACACAATGACTCAGCGGCCGACCATCCGTCAGCTGCTGCCGCTCGATCCGGAGAAAAACGAAGACTACGGCCATCGCTGGGACTACATCTACGAACCCGATGCCCAGCACCTGATCGAAGGCCTGGTCACGCGATTCATCGAGTCTCAGGTGCTGCAGGCGGTGATCGAGAACACGGCCTGCGAACAGGCGGCGAAGATGATCGCCATGAAGAACGCAACGGAAAATGCGGAGAAGCTCATCGATGAGCTGACGCTGATTTACAACAACGCCCGCCAGGCGGCCATCACCCAGGAGATCGCCGAGATTGTGGGTGGCGCTGCAGCGGTGTGATCCGCCTAGCGGCGGATCACCTACGCAAATTGCTACGCAATTTGCAGCCACCAACAGGCGTTAACAGACAGAACAGTAAACGGTTTAGAGAAAGAGGCCAGACGACATGAGTAGCGGCAAAATCGTACAGATCATCGGTGCTGTGATCGACGTGGAGTTTCCACGTGAATCGGTGCCGAAGGTGTTTGACGCGCTGACGGTAACGCGGACCGGTCTGACGCTGGAAGTTCAGCAGCAGCTCGGCGACGGCGTGGTCCGCTCCATTGCCATGGGATCTTCCGACGGCCTTTCCCGCGGACTGTCGGTCGAGAACACCCACGCTCCCATCTCCATTCCGGTGGGCGAGGAAACCCTCGGCCGGATCATGAACGTGCTCGGCGAGCCCATCGACGAGAAAGGGCCGGTCAACGCTCAGCAGAAGATGCCCATTCACCGTAAGCCGCCAGCTTACGAAGACCAGCGGGGCGGCAACGAGCTCCTCGAAACCGGCATCAAGGTGATCGACCTGATCTGTCCGTTCGCCAAAGGCGGCAAGGTAGGCCTGTTCGGCGGTGCGGGTGTTGGCAAGACGGTCACCATGCTCGAGCTCATCCGCAACATCGCCACGGAGCACTCGGGCCTGTCCGTTTTCGCCGGAGTGGGTGAACGGACGCGGGAAGGCAACGACTTCTACTACGAGATGGAAGAGTCGGGTGTACTCGACAAGATTTCCCTGGTGTTCGGCCAGATGAACGAGCCGCCCGGCAACCGGCTTCGCGTGGCGCTCACCGGCCTGACTCTGGCCGAGAAGTTCCGGGACGACGGACGTGATGTGCTGCTGTTCGTGGACAACATCTACCGCTACACACTGGCAGGTACCGAGGTGTCGGCACTGCTTGGCCGGATGCCTTCCGCCGTGGGATACCAGCCGAACCTGGCCGAAGAGATGGGTCAGCTTCAGGAACGTATCACCACGACCAAGACCGGCTCTATCACCTCCGTGCAGGCGGTGTACGTACCTGCAGACGACCTAACCGACCCGTCACCGGCAACGACGTTCGCCCACCTGGATTCCACCGTGACGCTGTCGCGGGCGATCACCGACCTCGGTATCTACCCTGCTGTGGATCCGCTCGACTCCACCAGCCGCCAGCTCGATCCGCTGGTGGTGGGACAGGAGCACTACGACGTTGCCCAGGGTGTGATGCAGGTACTGCAGCGTTACCAGGAGCTCAGGGACATCATTGCCATTCTGGGCATGGACGAGCTCTCCGAGGAGGACAAGCAGCTCGTTTACCGTGCCCGGAAGATGCAGAAGTTCTTCTCTCAGTCCTTCTTCGTGGCCGAGGCCTTCACCGGTAACCCGGGCGTATATGTTTCCCGCGACGACACGGTGCGCAGCTTCAAGGCCATTCTCGATGGCGAGTACGATCACCTGCCGGAAGATGCTTTCTACATGGTAGGCACCATCGAGGACGCGGCAGAGAAAGCCAAGAAACTGGAAAGCCGGGGATAACAGCCATGGCCATGACCATCCATTGCGACATCGTCAGCGCCGAGGAGGAGATCTTCTCGGGCCGGGTGACGATGGTCAGCGCGACCGGCACCATCGGCGAGCTCGGCATCATGCCGGGTCACGCGCCGCTGCTGACGGGTATACGTCCGGGTCCGGTACGGCTGAAGATGGACAATGGCGACGAAGAGGTCTTTTTCGCCTCCGGCGGCTATCTGGAAGTACAGCCCGGGGTGGTCACCGTGCTGGCGGATACGGCGCTGCGGGCCGAGGACATCGACGAAGCGGCGGCAGCGGAGGCTCAGGCGGCCGCCGAACGGTTGCTGACCGAGCAGACCGCAGGCATCGAATTCTCTGCGGCCGCGGCCGCGCTCGCCGAAGCCATGGCCCGGCAGCGGACCCTGGCGGAGCTGAAGAAGCGGCGCCGCTGAGGGTCGTCCGGACCGGTGCGCCGGGCACGGGTGCTTACAAAAGGGGGTGACACGCGTCGCCCCGTTTCTTTTTCCAGTCTCTATAATCGGCCTCTCCTGTCTGCAGCCGTGCACGGACACCGCGCTCAGTAAGCAAGGCCACATGACGTCCCCATCCGCCGATCAAGACAATTTTCTGGACAGGCCGCTCGAGGTCGTGGTGCTGGCGGCGGGCCAGGGAAAGCGGATGCGCTCCGCCCTGCCCAAGGTGCTGCACCCGATTGCCGGCCGTCCCATGCTCGAGCACGTGCTGGACACCGTCCGGCTGCTAAATCCAGCAGGGATTCACGTGGTAGTCGGGCACCAGGCCGAAGAAGTGAAAGAAGGAATTCGTTCAGGCCCAGGGGCCAGCGGCGGCGAGCTCAGCTGGGTTGTGCAGGAAGAACGAAAGGGTACCGCACACGCAGTCGGGCAGACTCTCCCCTTACTGGATGATGCCGCCGTCGTGCTCGTCACCTATGGTGACGTACCGCTGGTCAGCGAGCAGACGCTTCAAGAGTGTGCTCGACTCGCAAGTACCGGTGGAGTCGCCATCATCACGGCCGAGTTCGACGATCCGGCAGAGCTCGGCAGAATTCTGAGAAACGAATGCGGCGGGATTCAGGCCATTGTCGAGTATGCCGATGCAGATCCGGATCAACGACAGATCCGGGAGATCAATTCCGGAATTCTCGCTGCCAACGGTGCCCTGTTGAAATCCCTGCTGGCGCACATAGAGCCCCACAATGCGCAAGGGGAATACTATCTGACCGATCTCGTCGGGCTCGCGGTGCGGAACAACGAGTCCGTATGCGGGCTCGTCTGTCGGGATCCTGAGGAAGTGATCGGTGTGAACGATCGCGCACAACTGGCTCAGGTGGAGCGGATTCTGCAGCGCAGGATCGCGGCCCGATTGATGGCGGAAGGCGTGACGATCGCGGATCCGGAGCGGTTGGACATTCGTGGTGATGTGGTGGCAGGAGAGGACTGCTTCATCGACGTGAACGTCGTCTTGGGCGGTAACGTGCGGCTTGGTCGGGGTGTCAGGATCGGCCCGGGTTCGGTGATCGTCGATGCCGAACTCGGTGACGGAGTGGTGGTTCATCCCCATACGGTCGTTGAGGGATTGAAGGCTGCCAGTGGGTGCGAGCTGGGTCCCTTCGCCAGAATCCGGCCAGGTACCGAGCTGGGTGAATCGGTGAAAATCGGAAACTTCGTCGAGACAAAGAAGGCAAAGATCGGCAGCGGCACCAAGGCCAGCCATCTGACCTACCTTGGCGATGCCACGCTGGGTGAAGGATGCAACGTTGGCGCAGGTACGGTGACCTGCAACTACGATGGTGTCGATAAGCATCAGACGACTATCGGCGACAGGGTGTTTGTCGGCACCAACAGCACCCTGGTAGCGCCCTTGGAGATTGGTACGGATTCGTACGTTGCAGCTGGTTCAACCATCACCGCTCGCGTGGATGACAAAAACCTGGCGGTTGGACGCGCCCGTCAGCGCAACATCTCCGGCTGGACGCGTCCCGACCAGCGCGAACGCAACAAGAACGAAAACGAACAGGAAGACTGAAAACGCCCGTCGCGCAGAGGGCCGGCAAGGAGCACTGAGGTATGTGTGGCATCGTGGGTGCGGTCGCGGATCGTGAGGTGGCAGGCATTCTGCTCGCCGGTCTGCAGCGGCTGGAGTACCGGGGATACGACTCAGCGGGGATTGCCGTCCTGTCCGGGAATCGCGTCGATGTGCGCAAGACCGTGGGCAAGGTCAAGGAGCTCTGCGACAACGTCGGCCTGATGCCGGTCTGCGGACGGCTAGGCATAGCGCACACCCGTTGGGCGACCCACGGCGCGCCGAGTGAGCTCAACGCCCATCCGCACGTCTCCAACGGGCGTATCGCCCTGGCGCACAACGGCATCATCGAGAACTTCGAGGCGTTGCGCGAGGAGCTGATCGCCGCGGGTTACTCGTTCGCCTCTGAAACGGATTCCGAGGTCATTGCCCACCTGGTGGACTACTACTTCCAGGAACTCGGCGATCTGCTCGAAGCGGTGCGTACCAGCGTCAAGCGTCTGGAAGGGGCATATGCCATCGGCGTTGTGTCGAAGGACGATCCGAACCGGATCATCGCTGCGCGCATGGGCAGCCCGCTGGTGGTGGGTAAAGGAATCGGTGAGAACTTCATCGCCTCCGATGCGCTGGCGCTGCGACCGGTGACCGACCGTTTCATCTATCTGGAGGAAGGTGATCTGGTGGAGATCACCCGGACAAGCGTTGCCATCTGGAACATCGCGGACGAGTCGGTGATCCGGGCAACGGTACGGGTAGAGGCCGGCCACGAGGATGTTGACCGCGGCAACTACCGTCATTTCATGCAGAAGGAGATCTTCCAGCAGCCTCAGGTGCTCGTCGACACGCTGGAAGGCCGCATCGGCCGTACCCGCGTGCTCGAGCAGGCCTTCGGAGCGAGGGCTCCGGAGATACTCGACGACACCAGGTCGGTGACCATTGCCGCCTGCGGCACGAGCTACTATGCCGGGCTCGTCGCCAAGTACTGGATCGAGGAGCTGGCCGGTATTCCCTGCCGTGTCGAAATCGCCAGCGAGTTCCGGTATCGCAACGTCGCGGTCATTCCGGGGAGCCTGTTCGTCACGCTGACCCAGTCCGGCGAGACGGCCGATACGCTGGCCGCCCTCAGGGTGGCGAAGGAGATCGGCTACGAGCACACGCTGACCATCTGCAACGTCGCGACCAGCACCACGGTACGGGAGTCGGAGCTTGCACTCATGCTTCAGGCGGGTACGGAAGTCGGCGTGGCCTCCACCAAGGCGTTCACCGCCATGCTGGCGGACCTGCTGCTGCTCGCACTGCTGCTCGGACGTCGGCACGGCATGACAGCCAAGCAGGAGGCCGAGGCGGTCGCCGCGCTGCATGGGGTGTCCGATGCGGTGGATCAGGCGCTGGCTCTGGACGGCCGGGTGCTGAAGCTCGCCGAGCGGTTCGTCGACAAGCATCACGCGCTGTTTCTCGGACGCGGCCCCATGTTCCCTGTGGCCATGGAAGGTGCGCTCAAGCTCAAGGAGATCTCCTACATCCACGCGGAAGGGTATCCTGCCGGTGAGCTCAAGCATGGCCCGCTGGCCCTGGTGGACGAGGACATGCCGGTGGTTGCCGTGGCCCCCAACGACGACCTGCTCGAAAAGCTCCAGTCCAACCTGCAGGAGGTGCGGGCGCGGGGCGGGCAGCTGATCGTGTTCGCGGATCCCGAATCCGGGTTCCGGGAAGGTAAGGACATCACCGTGATCACCCTGCCGAAGGTGCACCGGCTGCTCACCCCCATCGTCTACGTCGTGCCGCTGCAGCTCCTGGCCTACCACGTTGCCGTGCTGAAGGGCACCGATGTGGATCAGCCTCGCAACCTGGCCAAATCCGTTACCGTGGAGTAGACGGTCCCTCGCTCAGGTTCGCATCGAAGAAATCGAGCAGCGCCCGATAGAAGCCAACGCGGTTGGCTTCGCTCAGAAAGCCGTGGCCCTCTTTGTTTTCAACCAGCCAGCGGGGCTCTTTACCGGCATCGCGCAACGCCTGGCGCATCCGCTGGGCGTGAACGAACGGCGCCCGTTCGTCGAGCTTGCCGTGAACGAGCATCACCGACGCTTTGATGCGATCCGCGTGATAGACCGGTGAACGGGCCTTGAGATCTGCCTCGTCGGTGCCGAGCACGGACTCGAGAAAGTTGACGCCTGCCTCCGCTTCCGGGATGTCGCCACGTTCGAACATCAGCGGCAGGTCGTAGATTCCGGCGTAGCCGACGGCGCAACGGTAGAGGTCGGGATCACGGTAGGCACCGACGAGGGCCGAGTAGCCGCCGTAACTTGCGCCGTAGATGCAGATCCGTTTGGGATCGGCCAGACCTTCGGCCACGACGTAGTGAACGGTGTCGGTGATGTCGTCCTGCATCTCGATCCCCCACTTGCCGTAGCCCGCAGCCAGGAACGCCTGACCACGCCCGCCGCTGCCGCGGAAATTCACCTGCAGCACGGCGTAGCCGTGTCTGGCGAAGAGTTGTGCTTCCGGGTCGAATCCCCACCGGTCGTAGATGCCGTGGGGGCCGCCATGTACCAGCACGATGAGCGGGTGCGGACCTGTGCCTGGCGGGAGGGTGACGTAACTGCGGATCGTGAGCCCGTCCCTGACCGTGACCTCGATGGGCGCCACCTCCGCCAGGGGGATGTTCTCGAGCCAGGGGCGCGTGACGAACCGCTGGAGTATGGCCGGGCGGCGGGTGTCCAGCAGCAGGAACGTGCCGGGATTCGTCGGACCCGTGACGTAGGCCAGGGCCAAAGTGAGATCGTCAGTCTGATCGATGATGGACACGTCGTCATCGGGGAAGCTGGCTTTCAGCGACGCATGCAGCGCCACGAACGGATGTTCGGGATTCGGGTAGTCGTAGTACGGAAAGTGGTCGATGTAGCGGATGGCCCAGACGGTGGGATAGGGCGCTACATAGAGCCGGTCGTAGTCCACCAGCGGGTGCCGGAATATCTCCTGACGATCGTCGGTGATTGGATTCCAGCGGATGAGACCCAGCGTCGGCCGGCTCGCGGAGTCGGCGAACAGGTAGTAGCCGGACTGGGTCGTCGGCAGCACCGGATAGAATACCCCGCCGTTCAGTGAAGTCCGCTGCCTGAGCTCGAAGTCTCCCCCATGCGACCGCTCGTACACTTCCAGGTCACCGGCTTCGTTGCTCCCCGCGACCACGTTGACGCTGCCGTCGAGGTCCGCGACGAAGTCGCCGTTGCGGATCGGGGAGTGCGCCAGGCGACGCGTGACCCCGTCGCGCACGTCGAGCAGCAGCGCTTCGTTTCTGATTCCTTCGCGACCGTAGCCCATGGTCTGAATCAGCACGTGGTCCGGGTCGTCCGGTAACCGGTCGATGATCCGCGCCCAGCTTGCGTCGGATTCACGCCGCCGGGCCTTCACCCCCATCTGTCCCACGCCGGCACGAAACCCGTAGAGCATGTCGCGGTGGCTGCCGTCCACATCCATGGCGGCGATCTCTCCCGTGGGAATCTTGTAGTCATCGCGGGTCGGATGCCGGCGCGCCGGCTGGATCAGCAGCCGTTGCTCCGTCGCCCAGACGATCCGGTCGATACCCAGATCCTTTGAAAACTGCGAAGTCGACACGGGCTCCAGATCGGGCAGGCGGAAGATACTCAGAAATTCGGAACCGTCCCGGCGGTGAGAGACGGCCACGTGGGTTCCGCCAGGCGACAGCGAGACGATGTCGTAGGCGGGATAGCGGATGAACTTCTCCACGTCGTCCGGCTGGCCGGCTGCCTGCAGCGGGCCGCAGAGCAGCGTGAACAGCGCGCAGAGGATCGGGGTGGACGGCCGGATGGTCTTCGTCATCCGGCTAAGCTAGCAGACAGTTCCATGCGCGCAAGACTCGGGCGCTGGTCCGGCCGGGAGCAAATCCTTAAACTGATCAACCCTGCGCGTATTTCATTGCGGATCCCGCGACCCGGTGGACGTCACCCACATTCTGGACAATCTCAACGACGCTCAGCGCGAGGCAGTCACCGCGCCGCTGTCGAATCTCCTGGTTGTGGCCGGTGCCGGCAGCGGCAAGACGCGGGTGCTCGTGCACCGCATCGCCTGGCTGATCGAGGCCGAGGGTGTCTCGCCCTACGGGGTGCTGGCGGTCACGTTCACCAACAAGGCGGCCCAGGAGATGCGGGTGCGCATCGAAGAGCTGCTCGATCTGTCGGTGCGCAGTCTCTGGGTGGGTACCTTTCACGGCATTGCCCACCGGCTGCTACGCATGCACTGGCAGGAGGCCCGGCTGCCGCAGAACTTCCAGATCCTGGACGCGGACGACCAGCTGCGGCTGGTCAAGCGAGTCATGCGCGTGCTCGACATCGACGAGCAGAAATGGCCGGCGCGGCAGGCGGTCTGGTTCATCAATTCGCAGAAGGATGAGGGGCGCCGGGCGAAAGACGTACCCCTCGGCGACGATCTCTTTCAGATCACCCACAAGAAGATCTACGAAAACTACGAGACGCTCTGTCAGGAAGCGGGGCTCGTCGACTTTGCGGAGCTGCTCCTGCGCAGCCACGAGATGCTCCTGGAACATCCCGCTCTGCTCGACCACTACCGGCAGCGTTTCCAGCACGTGCTGGTCGACGAGTTTCAGGACACCAACGCCATTCAGTATGCCTGGCTGCGGCTGCTGGCCGGTGATACGGCCTGCGTCATGGCGGTGGGTGACGATGATCAGTCCATCTACGGCTGGCGGGGCGCAAAGATAGAGAACATCCACCGTTTTCCGGAGCACTTCCGTGACGTGCGCATCATCCGTCTCGAACAGAACTACCGCTCCACCGCGACGATTCTTCGAGCGGCCAACGCGCTTATCGCCCATAACGCGGACAGACTAGGCAAATCGCTCTGGACCGACGGGTATGAAGGGGATCCTATCCGTGTGTACGCGGGTTACAACGACCTGGACGAAGCCCGGTTCATCGTCGAGCGGACGTCCGAGTGGATCGAAGGCGGCGGCTCTCCGGAGGATGTCGCCGTGCTCTACCGTTCCAACGCGCAGTCGAGGGTGCTGGAGGAAGCCATGCTGCGGTCCCGGATTCCATACCGGATCTATGGCGGGCAGCGTTTCTTCGAGCGGGCGGAGATCAAGAACGCGCTCTGTTACATGCGTCTGGTGCTGGACCGGAAATCCGATCCCGCGTTCGAGCGGGTCATCAACCTGCCGCCCCGCGGGATCGGTGAGAAGACCGTGGAAGCCGTCCGCCAGGAAGCGCGGTTGCGTGGCACGTCCATGTGGGAAGCCTGTACCGAGGGGCTCGCCGAAGGTGCCTTCGCCGCCCGGGTGGCGGGCAAGGTCAGCGGCTTCCTGCATCTGATCGAGGACATGGCGGCAGCGACCGCTGACATGCCGCTCCACGAACTCGCTGATCATGTGATCGAGACCAGTGGCCTCATGGAGTATCACGGACGCGAACGTGGCGAGCGGGGACTCGCCCGCAGGGAAAACCTCGAGGAGCTGGTGAGTGCCTGCCGCCAGTTCACAGGTGAGCTGGTGTTTCCGATTTCGGATCCTGAGATTGCTGCCGCCGAGGTACCGGAGATTTCCGTGTTGGAGGAGTTCCTCGACCACGTGGCGCTGGACGCTGGAGAACGTCAGTCGGAATCGGGTCCCGCGGTACAGATGATGACGCTGCACTCGGCCAAGGGTCTGGAGTTTCCGCTGGTATTTCTCGCCGGACTGGAGGAGGGCCTTTTTCCGCATCGCATGTCAGCCGAGGAACCGGGGCGCATGGAGGAGGAGCGCCGACTATGCTACGTGGGCATCACACGCGCCATGCGCTGCCTGTATCTGACCTACGCCGAGACCCGTCGGCTGCACGGTACCGATACCTACAACCGACCGTCCCGGTTTCTGCTCGAGATTCCCGCCGATCTCGTCTCCGAGGTCAGAATGAAAGGCGCAGTGGAGCGGCCCTATGGCAGCCGTGACGTTGCGGCAGGACGCTATACCGACGATGAAGGCGCGCTTCGCATGGGACAGCGCGTGCTGCACAAGAAGTTCGGGGAGGGAGTCGTGCTCCAGTGCGAAGGCAGCGGGGAGCGGGCCCGGGTGCAGGTGAACTTCCCGGAAGGGGCGAAGTGGCTCATGCTGGGCTACGCCAACCTGGAAGCCCTGGACTGACACCAGGCGCGGTAAGCGCTACAGAAACCGGATGACCCGATGAAGACGATGCTTCGACTCCTGCCCTCCCTGCTGCTTACTCTGATGCTTGCTCTGACCCTGTCCGCTTGCGGACAGGACACTGAGCGTACGTCGCGCACCGGCGAAGATTCGCCCGCCGCCGTGTACCACTGGAAGCTGATCACCACCTGGCCCAAGAACCTGCCCGCCCTGGGCACGGCGCCGGAGCGGATGGCAGACCGGATCAGGGAGATGTCGGACGGGCGGCTCGACATCAGGGTGTATGGAGCGGGCGAGCTGGTCGGTGCCTTCGAGGTATTCGACGCGGTTTCCCGGGGCACCGCCGAGATGGGCAATGGCGCTTCCTACTATTGGCGCAGCAAGCTGCCCATTGCCGCCGTCTTTTCTTCGGTGCCATTCGGCATGACGGCACAGGAGATGAACGGCTGGCTCCACTATGGTGGTGGTATCGAATTGTGGCGGGAGCTGTACGAGCCTTTCGGTCTCATCCCCATGGCGGCCGGCAATACCGGCGTGCAGATGGGTGGCTGGTTCAACAGGGAGATCGGCAGCCTCGAGGACCTGAAGGGGCTGAAGATGCGCATACCCGGACTGGGTGGTGAGGTGCTGGCCCGGGTGGGTGGCGTGCCGGTCACCCTGCCTGGCAGCGAAGTCTTCACCTCGCTGCAGACGGGCGTGATCGACGCCACAGAATGGGTCGGGCCGTACAACGATCTGACCTTCGGGCTCTATACCGTGGCGAAGTACTACTACTACCCGGGCTGGCAGGAGCCGGGGGCGACCATCGAGTCCATCGTCAACGCCGACGCCTGGGCGTCGCTACCGAAGGACCTGCAGGCCATTCTCGCCACCGCGGTCCGGTTCGCCAACGACGACGTGCTTGCAGAGTTCACCGCCAGGAACGCGGAGGCACTTCAGACGCTCGTCCGGGACCACGGCGTGATGCTTCGTGCTTTTCCGCCGGATGTGCTCGATGCGCTGCGACGCGAGTCCGCCGTCGTGGTCGCCGGGCTTGCCGGTGACGACCCCCTGCACGCGAGAATTCTGGAATCCCAGGCGGCGTTCACGGCGAGGGTCAGGGCATATCACGAGATCACCGAGCATGCCTATCTGAACGCCCGCAGCGCACCACCAGCGGAGGCTCGTGATGGAACTTAAGGCGACGAAGCTGACCATAGAGGATGGTGTCGGTCTCATCACGCTCAACCGTCCGGAGCGGATGAACGCCTGGACGGGACGCATGCACACCGAGTATCGCCACTGTCTCAGCGAGCTCGATGCCGATGATGCGGTGGGTGTCATCGTGGTGACCGGCGCGGGACGCGGTTTCTGCGTGGGCGGTGACGCCCAGGCCCTGTCGGGTCACGTCGAGAAGGGTGGATACGATCCCGGTACGCCCGCAGCGCTGGCCATGCCGGGTTACGGTGTGGACGAGCGGTTCGATGCCAGCTTCGCCTACCAGTTCGGGCTGTCCAAGCCGATACTGGCCGCAATGAACGGATCCGCCGCCGGGGTCGGGCTGGCGCTCGCCTGCTTCACCGATCTGCGTTTTGCCGCGGCCGGTGCGAAGTTCACCACTGCCCACGGCAAGCTCAACCTGCCGGCGGAGTACGGTCTGTCCTGGTTACTGCCGCGCATGCTCGGACTGACGCGGGCGAACGAGCTGCTGCTATCCTCGCGCGTCTTCACCGCGCAAGAGGCGCTGGATCTGGGACTCGTCAACGAGGTGCATCCTGCCGACGAGGTGCTGCCTCGCACGCTCGCCTATGCGCACAACCTGATGAAGACCGTTTCACCCAATGCGCTCAGGCAGACACGTTGGCAGATCTACCGCGACCTGCAGCAGGACGTGGCCGCTGCCGTGCGAGCTTCCGAATCGCTGCTCGACGAGATGATGCGGGAGCCGGACTACGCGGAAGGCGTTAAAGCGTTTCTCGACAAGCGCCCGCCACGCTGGGGGGGATCCCGCTGACCGCCTGAAAGATCGGTCTAGGGCGAGCGCG
>QJYB01000095.1 GCA_003247835.1 Gammaproteobacteria bacterium
AGTGCCTTGAACGCCTTGATGAAGGCCTCCTGGGTCACATCTTCCACCTCGTGCGGATCACGCAGGTAGCGGCCGACCAGATTCAGAATCTTGTGCTGATACCGGCCGAAGAGCAGATCGAACGCCCGTTTGTCCCCCTGCTGGACACGACGGACAAGCTCTTTGTCGGTATCCTTGGCCAATCCTCGGATCCTGGCGGTAAGCGGGGCGCATATTCTGACGGCTGTCAGGCATTTATACTAGCGAGGTCACCTCCGCCTGAAGTTCCGACCGTGCATCCGCAGGACAGGCAGACTCCTGTGGGACAGTCATCGGGCGGCAGAGTTCCTGCGTATGACCGGGACGCTGACGCGCAGTGATCCGCCATTCGGGCGGCAAGGAAAAGGCGAGGCCATGACCCAGCGGTTCTCAACGGACGTGCTCGTGATCGGCGGCGGTGCCGCCGGGCTGTCTGCCGCCCTGCACCTGGCCGAGCATGCCCGGGTCACGGTGCTGTGCAAGGGGGGCATCGAAAGCGCCTCCTCGCACTGGGCTCAGGGGGGCATCGCTTCGGTGATGGACCCGGAGGACAGCGTGGCGGCGCACGTCCGGGACACCCTCGTTGCCGGGGCCGGACTCTGTGACGAGGACATCGTCACGGCAACGGTGAGCGCCGCGCCGCGCGCCATCGCCCAGCTCGGCCGCTGGGGTGTGAACTTCGATCACACCGACAACGAGTTCCACCTGACCCGGGAGGGCGGTCATTCGTTCCGGCGCATCCTGCACGTAGCCGACGCCACGGGGAAGGCCCTGACGGAAACGCTGACTCAGCGGGTGCTCGACCACCCCAACATCGACCTGCTGAACGACCGGGTTGCCATCGACCTGATCAACCTGAACAAATTCGGCCGCTTTCCCAACCGCTGTGCCGGCGCTTACGTGCTGAACCGGACCAGCGATCACGTCGAGGTGTTTCAGGCCCGATTCGTCGTGCTCGCCACGGGTGGCGCCAGCAAGGTTTATCTGTACACCAGCAACCCGGACAGCTCGACCGGGGACGGCATCGCCATGGCGTGGCGGGCCGGCTGCCGGGTGGCGAACATGGAGTTCAATCAGTTCCACCCGACCTGCCTCTATCACCCTCATGCCAAGTCGTTCCTGATTTCCGAGGCCGTCAGAGGCGAGGGTGGGATACTCCGGCTGCCCGACGGTGAGCGGTTCATGCAGCGCTTCGACGAACGGCTCGAGCTGGCACCCAGGGACGTGGTGGCTCGAGCCATCGACCATGAGATGAAGCGCCTCGGCCTCGACTGCGTTTATCTGGATATCAGCCATCGCTCACCCGACTTCATCGCCACACATTTCCCGACGATTCAGGCGCGCTGTCTGGAGTTCGGTATCGACATGACCAGCGAGCCGATTCCGGTGGTCCCTGCTGCCCACTACACCTGTGGCGGCGTGCTGGTGGACGGCAACGGGGCGACTGACGTACCCGGGCTTTATGCCATAGGCGAGGTCAGCTGTACGGGACTGCACGGCGCCAACCGACTCGCCAGCAACTCGCTGCTCGAGTGTCTGGTGTTCGGTGAGGCGGCGGCCCGGGACATCATGGCCCATCTCGACGATGCCGCCGTGGAAGCGACCATTCCGCACTGGGACGAGTCTCAGGTCACGGATTCTGACGAGGATGTGATCATCGCCCACAACTGGGAAGAGCTCCGGCGGTTCATGTGGGACTACGTGGGTATCGTCCGCACGGACAAGCGGCTGCAGCGCGCCCAACGCCGTATCGATCTGCTGAAAGCCGAGATCCACGAGTACTACAGCCATTACCGGGTGAGCAACGACCTCATCGAGCTCAGGAATCTGATCACGGTGGCGGAACTCATCGTCCGCTGCGCACTGGCGAGACCGGAGAGCCGCGGTCTGCACTTCAACCTGGACCATCCCGATACCCGGCCGACGGCCGCAGACACGATTCTCTTTCCAGGGTACTCGGATCAGATCGACGTGCTGCGTCCGGTGGCCGGCTGACCGGTGAGGCAGCGCCGCCGCAGACGCGTCCAGGCCACGGCGGAAAGCTCGTCTCTGAACACGTCGCGACGGCCACAGCGCTGCCCGATCACCACCATGCGCCAGGTACCCACGTACGCAAACGTCAGCCGATCCTCGTCCAGGGTTTCGATCCAGCCGGTATCCGGCGCAGAAACGGTTCGTGACGGGCGACGGCTCTCCCACCAGAGGATCACGAGTCCCGCGCCACTGTTGCCGAACCAGTAAGTAGCGCAGACCACCCCCAGAACCAGCAGCAGCGCGTCGTGCCAGTAGCGCAGGGAGCGATGCGCGATCAACCGAGTTCCAGGTGCCTGCGGATCTCCGCCACGATCTCCCGCACCTCCGGAGGCGTCGCTTCCCGGTCCAGCAGCCAGGCATGCACGTCCAGATCGTCGTGGCCGAGCAGACGGTCGTAGTCCGCCCGCATGGCCGCTGAAAGCAATGGCAGCCGGTCCCGTGCAAAGGGCGTGAGCAGGAGCTCGAGCTCCAGGAGCCCGCGGCGGCTGCGCCAGCGGGCCCGGGCGATGCGTTCCTCCGCTGTGAGCCCGTCCGGCAGCGTGTCGCCGTCACTGGACCCCGCGTTCACCGGGGCACCCGAATTCGTTCACGATGCGGTGAGCTGACGTTCTTCGTCTTGGTTCCCATTGGCGCTAGTATGCCCGCTTTGGACGGAGCGGATGCGAGCCGTGCTCCACGACAGCTGGCAGAGAATGTCCCGCACGGGAACCGGATCGGGTCCGGTCGCCGCGTTGCTGCCGGAGTTCGCCGTGCTCCGTTTCTCCGGCGGCGATGTGCTGAGCTTCCTGCAGGGCTATCTGACCGTGGACACCGGCACACTGTCATCGGCTGAGGTCCGCCTGACCGCACTGACCAATCTTCAGGGTCGGGTAGTAGCCAACGGCTGGTGCACCTGCCCCCGACCGGACGTGCTCGACTGGACGGTGCACCGCAGTCTCGCCGACCACGTCATCGCGTTCCTGGGCCGCTATCTGGCGTTCTCCCGGACCTCCGCCGAAGTCAGGACCGATGACCACCTGATCATCGGCGTGCTGAACGCTTCTATGCTGCCCTCCGTCCGGGTGGTGGACGACGAGTCGGACCTTCGGGTGCTGCTCGAGACTCATACGCCGGTGTCGGCCGACAGGTGGCAGCTGCAGTGCGTCGACGATCGTCTCGCGGTGGTCAGCAGACCGACGTCCGAATCATTCCTGCCGCAGATGCTCGACCTGGTGGCAGCCGGTGCGGTGGATTTCGACAAGGGCTGCTATCTGGGCCAGGAAGTGGTCGCCCGAGCCCAGCACCGCGGTGAGGTCAAGCGGGGCCTCTTGCGGCTCGAAGGCCCCGCACCCCTGCTTGCGGCCGGTGATTTCCTCACGGATCCGGCCGGCCGGCAGGCGGGTACGGTGATCAGCTCCGTCGCCACCGAATCCGGTCAGCGCTGTCTCGCCGTCGTGCGACTGCCGCCGGGAACGGACTATCGGGCAGACAGCCTGGCGCTCAGCGTCTACTGATCCTTCTTCAGCTCCGGCGCGTACAGCCACTGGATACTGGAGAAATCCAGCCGTCCGGCATCGTTCTCGCGCTGGTGCAGCCGATACAGGTTCTTGGCGAGCGAGCCGAGCGGCACGGCACTTCTCGAGCCTTCCGCGGTATCCATGGCCAGCTGCAGGTCCTTGGTCATGAGATCGACGAGAAATCCACCGGCATATCCGCGGGATGCCGGAACCCCTTCCATCACACCCGGATACGGGTTGTAGACGTTGAGCGACCAGTTACCGCCGGAGGACTGCTTCATGACGTCGGACAGCACGGCGGGGTCGAGCCCGTTGGCCACGCCGAGTGCCAGTGCCTCCGCGGTACCTGCCATATGCACGGCCAGCAGCATGTTGTTGCAGATCTTGGCGATCTGGCCGGCACCTGCCGCACCCGCGTGAAAGATGTTGCGACCCATTACGCTGAGAACTGCCCGGGCCCGTTCCAGCACGGCCGCTTCCCCGCCGACGATGAACGTCAGGGTGCCTGCTTCGGCGCCCGCAGTGCCGCCCGACACCGGTGCATCCAGCATACCGAGCCCCCGGTCTCTCGCGGCCGCAGCCACGTCCCGCGCGGTGGCGGGATCGATGGTGGAGCAGTCGACGAGCAGCGTGCCCTCGGCGGCGTTGGCGAGCACTCCATCGTCGCCCATGTACACCTCGCGGACGTGCTTTCCGGCAGGCAGCATGCTGATGATCACGTCTCTGTTCCGGGAAACCTCCGCCACGGAAGTGCTGGGCTCACTACCCGCCACCGCGGCCATCAGCTCGGGTACCACGTCGAAGACACTCAATTCGTAACCCGCGTCCGCGGCAAGCAGATTCCGCGCCATGTGGCCGCCCATGTTGCCGAGACCGATGAATCCGATACGCATCATCGTCTGTCCTCCAGATCATAAAGTGGGTTTCTCGGCCAGGGCTCCACGAAGTGATCGAGCACATACCCTTCCGGCAGGGACGCCAGGTCACCGAACTGCCAGCTCGGCGCATTGTCCTTCTCGATCAGCAGCGCCCGCACGCCTTCGGTGAAGTCGTGGTTGTCGGCACAGTGGGTGGCGATGGTCATTTCCATGCGGAAGCAGTCCGCCAGCGCGAGACCGTGGGCCCGGCGGATCTGCTCGACGACGATGCCCACGGTCGTGGGACAGCCCCGTTCCATGGTGGCGACACCCCGGTCGATCCATGCCGACCGGCCGCTCTGGGCACGTACCGCATCGGCCGCGGCGGCAAATCCGCCGTCCGCGTTGAGCGCATCCGAAACGGCCGATAGCTCTGCCGCCGGCAGCGGCGGCGCGCGCAGGTCCGAGAGCCAGCCGCCGATGAGGTCCTTATCCGACGCAGACTCGCCCGCGAACGGCAACTCCAGGAGACCACCGACCACCGAATCGAGCGCCGTTCTCGGCACGGCATGGGTTCCGAGACCGGCAAGCATGGCGTCGCCGGCATTGAGGTTCACGCCCGTCATGCCGATGAACAGCGCCTGATGTTCTGGCAGCTGCTTGAGCAGCCACGTACCGCCCGCATCGGGAAACAGGCCGATGCTGACCTCGGGCATGGCAAGACGCACGTTCTCTGCCACCAGTCGGAAGTCGGCCGCCGAGAAGATACCCAGACCGCCACCCATGATGACCCCGTGACCCAGCGCCAGGAGCGGTTTCCGATAGGTGTGCAGCCGATAGTCCAGCCGGTACTCCCGCTCGAAGAACTGGTACGGATACTCGTCGACACGCTCACCGGCCTGGTGGTTGGTCACCATGGCCCGATACAGGGCCTGAATGTCTCCACCTGCGGAGAACGCCCGCTCTCCGGATCCGCTGAGCACCACGGCGGCGACTCGCGGGTCTTCTTCCCAGGCACCGACCACGGGCATCAGCAGATCGATCATCTCCAGACTGAGCGCATTCAACGTAGCCTGGGAATCTAAACGCGCTTCCGCCACGACGTAGCCGCCTACCGTCTCGTGCTCGAACACCTTGACCGTGTCGCTGCTCATCACCCCCTCCTCGAGCCTGCTGCCCTCAGCCGTTCACCCAATTCGGCGGCCGCTTTTCCAGAAACGCGTTGACACCTTCCGACTGGTCCTTCGTGTCGAACAGATCGACGAATGCGGCGCGCTCCACCGCATAGGCATCGTCGATGTTTCCCGTACGCGCCTGCTGGATCAGGCGTTTGCAGGCGGCGACCGCCGGTGGGCTCTGCTTGCCGACCGCCGCCGCCAGCGCCAGCGCCCGGCCCAGCGCCTGCCCGCGATCCACCACCTCCTCCACCAGCCCGATCTTTTCCGCGGTGGCCGCATCGACGCGCTCACCGCAGAGGATCATCCGTTTTGCCCAACCCTCTCCGACCAGCCAGGCCAGGTTCTGGGTACCACCGCCGCAGGGCAGCAGACCCACGGTCGCCTCCGGCAGCGCGAGCGCGCTCTGCTGTTCGGCTATGCGTATGTCACAGGCCAGCGCACACTCGAGTCCACCACCCATGGCGAAGCCGTTGATGGCGGCGATGCTCACGCCGCGGAAGTCCGAGAGCGTCTCGAAGGCGCGGCCGAAAGCCAGCGCCATCTCTGCCGCGACCGACTTGTCGCCGGACGCGAACAGCTTCAGATCGGCCCCAGCGGAGAAGAACTTCTCGCCCTGCCCGGTGACGATCAGCGCGTAAACATCCCGATCTGCATTGCAGTCGGTGACCAGCTGCCGCAGAGCCTCGAGATTTTCCCCGTCCCAGGTGTTGGCCGGCGGGTTGTCTATGGTCAGCACCACCGTATGTCCTTCCAGCCTGACCTTCAGCTTTTCCGAAGAAGACTTGACCATGTCGTGTTCTCCCGTCTGCTACGTTGTTTCGTTCCGATGCTGCGCGTACGCCGTCGTCACTCAGGCCACGTCGAACCAGTCGACGGCTTCGATGCCGTGTCGACTCAGGTAGGCGTTGGCATCGCGGAAGTGATTGCAGCCGAAGAAGCCCCGGTGCGCCGACAGCGGCGACGGGTGCGGAGCGCTCAGCACGCAGTGCCGCTTCCGATCCAGGTGTGCGCCTTTCTTCTGCGCGTAACTGCCCCAGAGCAGGAAGACGAGATGCTCGCGTTGCTCGTTCAGAACACGGACCACCACGTCGGTGAACGTCTCCCAGCCCCTGCCCTGGTGAGATCCGGCCCGCCCGCGCTCCACGGAGAGTACCGCGTTCAGCAGCAGCACACCCTGTCTGGCCCAGGAATTCAGGCAGCCGCGCCGGTCGTCGAAGCGTCGCTGCTCGTCGGGGAACTCGGCCTCGATCTCCCGGAATATGTTGATCAGCGAGGGCGGCAGCGTCACACCGGCACGCACCGAGAAGCACAATCCGTGCGCCTGCCCGGGCCCGTGATACGGATCCTGGCCAATGATGACGACCTTCACACGATCCATCGGCGTGGCATCCAGCGCCGCGAATATCTCACCGCCCGGTGGATAGATCTGTTTACCTGCGCGCTTCTCCCCGACGAGAAACGCGCGCAGGTTCTGCATGTAGGGTTGATCGAACTCGCTGCGAAGCGCCGCCTTCCAGGAGGGCTCGAGCTTCAGCCGATCTTCAGCCATCGTCCGACTCGAGCCCGCCTTCCGGCAGGGTCACGTTCGCCTGTTCGGGACGCATCAGCGGAAAGAGCAGCACGTCCCGGATCGATGGCGCGTCGGTGAAGAACATGACAAGCCGGTCTATGCCCACGCCCTCGCCCGCCGACGGTGGCAGACCGAACTCCAGCGCACGGATATAGTCCTCATCGTAGGCCATGGCTTCCACATCGCCCTGGGCTTTCGCCGCTACCTGTGCACGGAAGCGCTCTGCCTGGTCTGCCGGATCATTGAGCTCGGAAAATCCGTTGGCAACCTCCCGGCCGGCCACGAACAGCTCGAACCGATCCGTGACCCGCTCGTCCTCGTCATTGCGTCGGGACAGTGGCGAAATCTCCGTGGGGTAGTGTGTGACGAACGTCGGCTGGATCAGCCTTTCCTCAACCCAGGTCTCGAACGCTTCGCTGAGCAGTCTGCCCCACCCCCAGCCGGGTTCGATGGGCACATTGTTGCGTTCAAGCAGCGCGCCGAGCTTCGCTTCGTCCAGCGCGTCGTCTTCCGTCAGCCCGGTGTGGGCGGCAACCGCCTCCACCATGGACATCCGCGCGGCCGGGGCACCGAAATCCAGCGTCTGCCCCTGGTAGCTCACGGGTTGGCCACCGGCAACCCGCTCCGCCAGATGCCGGAGCAGGTCCTGGGTCAGCGTGATCAGGTCTTCCACGTCGTGGTACGCCCAGTAGAACTCCAGCATGGTGAACTCGGGGTTGTGACGCGTGGAGAGTCCCTCGTTACGGAAGTTGCGGTTGATCTCGAAGACGCGCTCGAACCCACCGACCACGAGACGCTTCAGGAAGAGCTCCGGCGCCACCCGGAGATAGAGCTCCAGATCCAGCGCGTTGTGGTGTGTGATGAACGGCCGGGCAGCGGCTCCACCGGGAATCACGTGCATCATGGGGGTCTCCACCTCCATGAAGTCCCGGGCCAGGAAGAACTCGCGAACCGCTGCGATGATCTGCGAGCGCACGCGGAAGGTCCGTCTGGATTCCTCACTCATGATCAGGTCGAGATAGCGCTGCCGGTACTTCGTCTCCTGATCGGTCAGTCCGTGGTACTTCTCCGGGAGCGGTCTTACCGTCTTGTTGATGAGCTCGATCTCGCGGGCATGAACCGTGAGTTCACCCTTGTTGGTGCGCATCAGCGTGCCTCGCACGCCGACGATGTCGCCGAGATCCCAGAGCGATTCGAAACCCTCGTAGGCATCCTCGCCCACGTCGTCCCGACGTATGTAGCACTGAATCTGCCCCGAGGCATCCTGCAGGGTGATGAAGCTCGCCTTGCCCATCACCCGGCGCAGCATCACCCGGCCACACACCGCCGTCTCGATCTGCTCTGCCTCGAGTGCCGCCTTGTCCTTGTCCCGCGCCAGTGCGTGCAGCGCAGCCGCCTCGCTGTCCCGGCGGAACCGGTTCGGATAGCTGCCGGTCGTGCGCAGCCAGCGTGCCGCCTTGTCACGGCGGTTGGCTATGATGTCGTTCTCGTCGGTCATGAATCTTCCACGGTCAGAGCCCGGCTTTGAGACTGGCTTCGATGAGGTCGTCGATGTCGCCGTCCAGCACGTTACCCGGGTCGGAACGCTCCACCCCGGTACGCAGATCCTTCACCCTGGACTGATCCAGCACGTAGCTGCGGATCTGACTGCCCCAGCCGATATCTGCCTTGTTGTCTTCGATCTCCTGCATTTCGGCCTTGCGCTTCAGCATCTCCATCTCGTAGAGCTTGGCACGGAGCTGCTTGAACGCCTTGTCCTTGTTCTGGTGCTGAGACCTCTCGCTCTGACACTGCACCACCGTATTGGTCGGCAGGTGGGTCAGCCGCACGGCAGAGTCGGTCCGATTGACGTGCTGGCCACCGGCACCGCTCGCCCGGTAAGTATCGACCCGCACGTCCGCCGGATTGATGTCGATCTCGATGTCGTCCTCGATCTCGGGAGAGACGAAGATCGATGCGAACGATGTGTGCCGACGATTTCCCGAGTCGAATGGGGATTTTCTGACAAGGCGATGGACACCGGTCTCCGTCCTCAGCCAGCCGAACGCATGATCGCCTGATACGAACACGGTGGCGCTCTTGATACCGGCGATCTCGCCAGGGGACACCTCGATGATCTCCGTGTCGAAACCCCGCTTCTCACTCCAGCGCAGATACATGCGCAGCAGCATCTCAGCCCAGTCCTGGGCCTCCGTGCCGCCCGACCCGGCCTGAATCTCGACGTAGGAGTTGGCCTCGTCCATCTCGCCGCGGAACATGCGGCGGAACTCGAGCTGTTCCAGTTCCCCCTCGAGGCGGTCCAGATCTGTCGCTATCTCTGCGAGCGTATCCGCGTCTTCTTCTTCCGCGGAAAGCTCCGCCAGCTCGCCCAGGTCCTCGAAGCCGCGGCCGAGCGGCGCCATGGCCTCGACGACGACTTCCAGCTGCGCGCGCTCCTTGTTCAGCGCCTGTGCCTGCTCGGGATCGTCCCAGACGTCCGGGTCGGCAAGAGTGAGATTTATCTCCTCGAGACGGTGCTGCTTGCCTTCGAGGTCAAAGATACCCCCTGAGCGCGACTTCGCGCGCAACGAGGTCTTTGATACGTTCCCGGATCGTGGTGATTTCAGCCATGGTGAGACGGGCCGGTCGCTGGCGCGCACGACCTCCATACGCAATCCCGATGAAAGCGCGCCAGTTTATGCCAACGGACGCAGATGCTCCACCACGAGCTGCAGCGTCGACCGGTCGCGGTACTCGTTCTCATCGAGTCGGTACAGCGCCTGCAGACGGCGGACGTCGGGCAGCGGACGCTGGCGGAAGGCGATGGCGTCGAAGAGGTGGTCGTCTTTCTTCAGCACCAGCTTCAGGTGGCGCTCCCCCACCACCCGCTGACTGACCAGATCGAAATCGTCGTGGAAGAGCGGTGCCGGAAACTGCTGACCCCACGGCCCGGCACCGGCCAGGCGCCGGGCCATGTCCAGGGTCATCTCATCTGCCGCCAGCGATCCATCCGAGTACAACACGGGTTTCAGGGCTTCCTCCGGAAGATGCTCGGCGGCCACCGTATCGAAGACCTTCTCGAAACGACGGTAGTGCGCCCGTTTGACGGACAGACCCGCCGCCATGGCATGCCCGCCGAAGCGCACCACCAGCGCGGGATAGCGGCTGGCGATGGTATCGAGCAGGTCGCGGATGTGCAGGCCCGGCACGGAGCGCGCCGATCCCTTCAACTCGTCGGGTGCGGCGTCGCCGGCTTCCGCAAAGGCGATGACCGGCCTGTGATACTTCTCCCGCAGCCGCCCCGCGACGATGCCGACGATACCCTGATGCCAGGCGGGGTCGTACACGGTCAGTCCGTAGCGACCCTCCACGGACTGCGCATGGGCGGCGACGATGAGCTCGGCATCCTGCACCATTTCCTGCTCCAGAGCCCGTCGGGCGTGGTTCAGCTCGTCGAGGGCGGTAGCGAGCTCACGTGCCCTGGTCAGGTCCTGTGCCAGCAGACACTGAATGCCGAGCGTCATGTCATCGAGACGCCCGGCGGCATTCAGCCGCGGACCGACGGCATAGCCCAGGTCCTCAGCCGAAAGCCGTTCCAGCCGACGGCCCGCCACCTCGACGAGCGCCCGGATACCGGGACGAACCCGTCCTGCGCGCATGCGCCTGAGACCCTGAGCGATCATGACCCGGTTGTTGTGATCCAGCGGGACCACGTCGGCCACCGTGCCCACGGCGACCAGGTCCAGCCAGTCGGCCAGATTGGGTAGCGGCCGGTTCTCGAACCAGCCGGCATCCTTCAGACGGGCCCGCACTGCACCGAGCACGTAGTAGATGACCCCTACGCCCGCCATGGCATGACTCACGAACTCGCAGCCGGGCAGATTGGGATTCACGAGCGCCAGCGCATCCGGCAGCTCGCTGCCGGGCAGATGGTGATCGGTCACCACCACATCCACACCGTGTTGCGCGGCGAGCCGGACGCCCTCCACGCTTGCCGTGCCATTGTCGACCGTGACGATGACATCCGGAGATCGGGACAGGGCAATGGCAACGATCTCCGGCGACAGACCGTAGCCGAACTCGAACCGGTTCGGCACCAGAAACGACACCCGCTCTGCACCCAGAGCGCCGAGCAGCGAAATCGCCAGCGCGACTGACGTGGCACCGTCGGCATCGAAGTCGCCGACAATGAGAACGTGCTCCCCGCCCCGCACGGCATCGGCCAGTCGACCGGCGGCGCGGTCCAGGTCCGGCAGCCCTTCGGGCGGCGCCAGGGCACCGAGCGCGAGATCCAGCTCATGGCCGTCGGTGACACCCCGATACCGGAAGATCCGCTCGAGCAGCGGCGGCAGGTCCGGCGGTGCATTCGCCATCTCCGCCGCAGGCAGCGCTCGGGCGACGATGCGGATCTCCGGACCCGCCGTCGTATCAGTCATCGCCCAGCAGTTCCACCCGGATCCGGCGGATTTCCCCAACGATGGCGGGCAGTTGCTGCACCTCGGCGATGGCAGCGTTCATGACCGACTCCTGCACCGGCTCCGTGAGGATGATGATCGGCACCCAGGCTTCCTGAGTTTCCGTATGGACGGCCTGCTCCTTCTGGATGGCCGCTTCGATGCTGATGTCGTGCTCGGAAAGAATGGTCGCCACCCGCGCAAACACACCCGGTTTGTCGAGGGACGGAATCTTCAGGTAGTAGCCGCTGGTCACCTCCTCGATGGGCAGCACCCGGATCTCGTTGTCCGAGACCAGCGCCGGCAGGTAGGGCTTCTGCCCGCGGGCGAACTCGATCACGTCGGCCACCACCGAGGATGCGGTGGGCAGCGCACCGGCGCCCGCGCCGTAGTAGAGCGTATCCCCCGCCGCATTGCCGTTGACCAGAACGGCATTCATCACACCATCCACGCTGGCGAGCAGCTCCGTTTCCGGGATGAGCGCCGGGTGGACACGCATCTGCACACCGGCAGGGGTCATCCGGGCGATGCCCAGATGCTTGATCCGATAGCCGAGCTCCCGGGCATACTGAATGTCCTCGACCGAGATGTCCGAGATGCCCTCGGTGTAGACGTCCCGGAAGCGGTAGCCGATCTGAAAGGCCAGCGCGCCGAGGACGGTGAGTTTGTGCGCGGCATCGATCCCCTCGACGTCGAAGGTCGGGTCCGCTTCGGCATAACCCAGCTTCTGCGCTTCGGCCAGTGCCTGGTCGAACGGTTTCCCCTGTCCTGTCATGGCCGTGAGGATGTAGTTACAGGTACCGTTGATGATGCCCGCCAGCCAGCGGATCCGGTTGGCGGCCAGCGACCGTGTCAGCGTGTCGATGATCGGAATACCGCCGGCGACGGCCGCTTCGAAGGCGAGCAGCCCGCCATGGGTACGTACCAGCTCGATGAGCTCGTCGCCGTGGGTGGCCAGTATCGCCTTGTTTGCCGTCACCACCGCGCGCCCGCGGGTGAGCTGGTCACGTACCAGATGGAGTGCCGCGGTCTCGCCGCCGATCAGCTCGATCACCACGTCTAGGCTGTCGTCTTCGGTGATCGTCGCCAGGTCCGTCGAGAACTCGGCACCGAGCAGATCCACCTCGGGCTTCGGCGTTCGGCTCGCCACACGCACGACCTGGATGTCTCTGCCCGCCCGGGCCCTGATGGATTCCCGGTTCTCCCGCAGCACCTGCAGCACGCCCTGGGCGACGGTGCCGAGGCCGCAGATGCCGATTCTCAGAGGGTGGGTCGGTTGAGCAGACAAAAAAGCCTCCCTGTCATACGGGGAGGCGCAATTCTAGGGGTTCGAGCGATCAGATGCCTAGGGTTGCAGCCAGATCGTCTGCCGGCATGTAGCCCGGCAGCAGGCGGCCATCCTCGAGGACTATGGCAGGCGTCCCGTTCACGCCGACACGTTGACCCAGCGCGTACTCATCCGCGACCGGATTCGGACAGGTGATGTCGGGAATCTCCTTCCCTGCCTTGAGTGCGGTAATGGCACTGTTGGGGTCATCCGAGCACCAGGCCGAAACGATCTTCTCGTAGGACCTGGAGCCGATGCCCGCGCGGGGATAGGCGAGGTATCGCACCTCGATGCCCATCTCGTTCAACTGGGGTACTTCCTGATGCAGCTTACGGCAGTAGCCGCAATCCACGTCGGTGAAGACGTTGATCACCGCCCTGGTCTGTCCGGTGGCCGGGAAAATGACCATGTCCTTGGGATCTACCGCTGCCATGAGCTCGTGGCGCTTCTCGATCCGGCCCTGCTCCGCCAGATTGACCAGATCGTCGTCGCCAAGCTGATAGAGGTCACCGGCGAACAGGTATCGGCCGTCCGCGGTGCCGTAGAACACCGTCCCTCCGGCCAGGTTGAGCTGGAAGATCCCTGGCAGCGGTGAGGCGGCCACACTTTCGATGGGGATATCCGGGCGCAGCGCCTTGAGTCGTGCCACGAGCTCCGATCCGTCCTCCTGACCGGTCGCAGCCCCCGTCTGGCCGACACTGCCGGCCGTGCTGGTGGTGGTACCGTCGGCTGCGGCCAGGGATGCCGTGAAGGGTCCGGCCATCACGAAAACCAGCAGCCAGCCGGCTCTCTTAACCGCGTTGCAAACGGGGGATCTGTTCATGGTGTTACTCGCTGTCTGTTCGACCGCCTTCTGGACGGCCCGTCCTGCGGACTCATAGTCCACGACTGGGCCATTCGACCACATCCGGCCTGACTCGTTCATGAACGGATGCCTCACTTCCCGCCTGGCTTACAAATCCCGCGCAATCAGCCACGCGGATGGTGTGCGCCGTGTAGAGCCTTGAGCCGGGCCTGAGCGACGTGAGTATAGATCTGCGTCGTGGACAAGTCTGCATGGCCCAGCATCATCTGCACGGCTCGCAGATCCGCGCCGTGATTGAGCAAGTGTGTTGCAAATGCGTGCCGCAGGGTGTGTGGGGATATGGACCGCCCTATGCCTGCCACTACCGCATAGCGCTTGATGGCATGCCAGAATGTCTGACGGGTCATCTGCCGCGCCCGGCTGCTGGGAAACATGACATCCGTGCGCCGCTCGCCCAGCAGAGCGGGCCGTCCCTCGCCGGTAAAGCGAACCAGCCAGCGTTGCGCCTCCTGCCCCATGGGCACCAGGCGTTCCTTGTTGCCCTTGCCCACCACCCTGACCACACCCTGCTGCAGGTTGATAGACGATGTCCGGAGGCCGACCAGCTCCGAGATCCTGAGACCGGATGCATAGAGCAGCTCCAGCATCGCCCGATCCCGCTGCCCTGTCGGGGTTTCCGTTCGCGGCGCGTCGAGGAGTCGGCGGACCTCCGATTCCGACAGCGTGCCCGGCAGGTGCCGTCCCTGCCGAGGGGCCTCGAGATGTGCTGCGGGGTCTTCCGGAAGGCGGCCGGTACGCGTCATGTGCCGGTAGAAACCCTTGATACAGGAGAGCCACCGGGCAGAGGATCTGGGGCGATAACCTGCTTCGAAACGACCGGCGACCACCTGACGGAGATCGGCCTCCGACGCGGTCATCAGCCGTCTGCCCGAAGTCTCCAGCGCGGCGGCCAGCTGGCGCAGGTCACGCCGATAGGCGGCGAGGCTGTTCGCTGCCAGTCCCCGCTCCAGCCAGATCGCGTCCAGGTATTCGTCGATGGCCGGATCTTCCGGCGTCTGCCCCGTCTGCGGCTGTGATGGTGTCACTGTACGTCTGCCCTTCGGCGGCTGCGCCGCACGCTCAAGGACACATTGTGCCCGTCAGCGGCGAATGTAAAACTCTTGTATGCGAGCGCGCAAACAGCAGATAACTGGTTGATTTATAAGAATAAAAAGGCGACGTGAAAAGTTGGCACGCGGTCTGCATCAACTCGGGTGCCGACAGGGTCGGGAAGAATCGCGCTCTCGTGGCGCACCAGTTGTCCCCCTGGCTCTTTCCGGTTCGTCGGTGTGATACGCGGTTTCGTCTCTCTGCCTCGTATCAGATCTTGAACCAGCTTACTAGGTGACTCTCTCTCCCTCCTTGGTCCCAACTGCCTAGTAAGCTGGTTTCTCTTTTTAGCGCAGAACCGCGCCGACTTCAGACCTTTTCCCGGATCCGTGCTGCCCGGCCCGAGCGATCACGCAGGTAGTAGAGCTTGGCCTTACGGACGTCGCCACGGCGCTTCAGCTCGATGCTGGCGATGAGCGGGCTGTGCGTCTGGAAGGTACGCTCCACCCCGACACCATGGGAAACCTTGCGCACGGTGAACGCGGAATTGAGCCCCCGATTGCGCTTGCCGATGACCACGCCCTCGAAAGCCTGCAGGCGTTCCCGGTTACCCTCCCGTACCTTCACCTGTACGACAACGGTGTCCCCGGGTGCGAATTCCGGAATGTCAGTCTTCCGCTGCTCATTTTCCAGCGCTTCGATAATCTTGTTCTTGCTCACGGCTAAGCTTCCTACACTGTCTTTGTGCAGCTCACGCTGCGGTTGTTCCGTCACTCAATGTTCTGACCATGTCGCGACCGTTCCGGCGCTGCCTGCAGACCCTCGGCGAGAAGCTCACCAAGCAGCGTCCGCTCGATAGTGGTCAGCACCCTCGCACTCAGGAGATCGGGCCTTAACAGCCAGGTCCGTCTCAGTGCTTCCTTCAGACGCCATCGCTCGATGGCCGCATGGTCACCGCTGGTCAGTACCTCGGGCACCTGAAGACCACCGGCAAATTCCGGGCGCGTATAGTGCGGGTAATCGAGCAATCCATCAAGATGGGATTCCTCCACCGCGGACGCCGAGTTACCGAGCGTTCCGGGCACGTGCCGGGACACGGCATCCATCAGCACCAGCGCCGGCAGCTCGCCACCGGTCAGTACATAATCGCCGATGGATATCTGTCTATCGATCGCCGTGTCGATGACCCGTTCATCGACACCCTCATACCGCCCGCACAGGAGTATCAGCCCGGGCAGTTCCGCAAATTCCTTTACCAGTTCCTGGCTCAACCGCTCCCCCTGGGGAGACAGATAAACCACGGGCACCTCCTGATCCAGCCGAGCCCGGGCTGCAGACCTGGCCTCAGCGATGGTCGCGAGCAGCGGCTCCACCATCATCACCATGCCGGGTCCGCCCCCGTAGGGTCGATCGTCCACGGTCTGGTGCCGGTCCCGGGTATGCCGCCGCGGGTCGAAAAGATCGACCGCGACCGTACCCTGATCCACCGCCCGGCCGAACACGCCAGCGCCTGTTCCCGCCCTGACGAGATCGCCCATGATCGAGATCACACCAAACCACACGGCTCAGTCCGCCTCACCAGGCCAGTCCACCCTGATGACGCCCTCTTCCACGGCCAGCACGTAGCGGTCGTGAAAGGGAATCAGCAGCTCGGTGCCGTCCTGCCGCCGTACCACCAGCACGTCGTGCGCTCCGGTCTCCAGCAGACTCTCTACCCGGCCCAGCACCACGCCCTCCGGGCCCGTGACGGTAGCGCCGATCAGTTCCCGCCAGTAGTACTCGTCCGGCTCCGGCTCGGGCAGTACCGCCTCCGGTACCCCGATCAGACGCCCCTTGAGCCGCTCGGCGGCTGCTCTGTCGTGCACGTCGGCGAGCGACGCGACGAATCCCTGGCCGTGAGGCCGTATCTCACGCACCGTGACCGGTTGCCAGCGCTCCTCTGCCGCATCGCCCAGCAGCCAGGGCCGATAGGCGACGAGGTTTTCTTTCGGGTCGGTGAAGGCGGCGACATGCACCCAACCCCTGATGCCGTACGGCGCGAGAATGCGCCCGACGACGATCACCGCTCCGCTGGGGGGCTTAGGCACGTTCTGGGCGGGATCCGGCATCGAATCACTCCCCCGTAAGCGGATCGGTCCGGCGTCGGGATCGATCGTCGCTGAAAGGAAGTCAGGCGGTTGCTTGCTCGCCGGCGGGGGATGCGGCCGCGTTCTTGCGGGCCTGGGCGATCAGGTTCTTGACCACTTCCGAGGGCCTGGCACCAATGCCCAGCCAGTAGTCCACCCGATCAAGGTCGAGACGCAGCGTTTCGGACTGACCCTTCGCCACCGGGTTGTAAAAACCGAGCCGTTCCACGAACCGGCCATCCCGACGTGCCGCACGCTCCGCCACGGTGATGTGGTAGAAGGGATTTTTCTTCGAGCCGTGGCGCGCCAGGCGAATCGTAACCATCTGGTTTCCCGGAGTTTTTAACTGAATACGAAAGGCGCGGTATTGTAATGATTCCCCCACGTCATGCAAGCCTCGGGAGCGGCCTGTCGGGAGGCTCCAAGCCGCCCGGAGGTGGTCAGCGGGGGAAGCCCGACGGTGGTTTCATACCCTGCAGACCACGCATCATCTTCTGCATTCCGCCCTTCCGGGTGACCTTCTTCATCATCTTCTGCATCTGCTTGTGCTGCTTGAGCAACCGGTTCACGTCGGTGATCTGCGTGCCGCTGCCCATGGCAATGCGCCGCTTCCGGGAGCCGTTGATCACGTCAGGAAACCGCCGTTCCTGGGGTGTCATGGAGTCGATGATCACGGCCATCTGGTTGAAGACGCTGTCGTTCACCTGAGCCTGTACGTTCTGCGGCATCTGCCCCATTCCGGGCAGCTTTTCGAGCATGCTGCCGATTCCGCCCATGTTCGACATCTGGGCCAGCTGATCGCGGAAATCCTCCAGATCGAACTTGCTGCCCCGCTGCATCTTCTTGGCGAGGCGCTCGGCCTTCTTCCTGTCGACCTTGCGCTCCGCTTCCTCGATCAGGGTCAGCACGTCGCCCATGCCCAGAATCCGCGACGCCAGCCGGTCCGGATGGAACGGCTCCAGCGCGTCAGTGCCTTCACCCATGCCGATGAATTTGATGGGCTTACCGGTAATCGTGCGCACGGACAACGCGGCACCGCCGCGGGCGTCACCGTCAGCCTTGGCGAGAATCACTCCGGTCAGGTTCAGTGCCTCGTTGAAGGCCTTGGCCGTTTTCGCCGCGTCCTGACCGGTCATTGCGTCGACGACGAACAGGGTTTCGATGGGATGGAGCGCATCGGACAGCGTCCTGATCTCCGCCATCATCTCCTCATCGATGGCCAGCCGGCCCGCCGTGTCGACCAGCAGCACGTCGGCAAACTGGGTTTTCGCTTCCTGCACGGCCCGCTCGACGATGGCGAGCGGTGTTTCATCGGCTGACGAGGCGACGAAATAGGCACCAACCTCTGCCGCCAGGGTCTCCAGCTGCTTGATGGCGGCAGGTCGGTAGACGTCTGCACTGACCACGGCGACTTTCTTGCGCTCCCGCTCCTTGAGGAGCCGGGCGAGCTTCGCCACGGTGGTTGTTTTGCCCGCACCCTGCAGGCCGGCCATCAGCACGACTGCCGGCGGTTTGGTCGCGAGGTTCAGTGCGTCGTTGGCTTCGCCCATGACCCGAACGAGCTCGGCATGGACGATCTTGACAAACGCCTCACCGGGATTCAGAGCACTGGACACGCTCTGACCGACGGCACTTTCCCGCACGCGGTCCGTAAACGTCTTGACCACGTCGAGCGCAACATCCGCTTCGATCAGCGCCATACGCACGTCTCTCAGCGCATCGCTGATGTTCTCGTCGGAGAGCCGGGCCTTGCCGGACAGACCGCGCAGCGTCTCGCTCAGGCGTTCGGACAGACTTTCAAACACGGATCACCACCTCTTGAGATCGGTCATCGTGCCGATGACCCCACACTGCAAAGCGCGGGATTATAGCCTGTCGAGCCTTGGCCGCATCTGTGGGTTGTGACAAACTCGGCCGATGGTATCGACGCTTGCTGCGGTCATCGGTCTGATTGCCGTCGCCTCATACTCCGCAGGCACCCTGCTGCAGGTGCGGACCTACCGAAGCAACACCCCGGTCTCCGGCAGTACCCTGCTCATTGCCGCCACCATCGGCGCCGTGCTGCACGGCATCGCCAACTTTCTGATCGTTTACAGCGGCGGCAAGCTCTACCTGGGCATCCAGACATCCCTGAGCCTGGTGAGCTGGATCATGCTGGTCATCCTGCTGCTGGCCAACCTGCGCCTGCCGCTGTCGAACCTGCTCATTTTGGTGCTCCCCGTGGCTATCGTCGGGGTACTCAGCCTGCTGACGGCACCGCCGCCGGAAGCGGGTCTCCACGTGGCGACCCTGGGTGATCCGCTGATCTGGCACATCTTCGTCTCCATCATCGCCTACAGCATTCTGTTCATGGCAGCCTGTCAGTCGGTGCTGCTCGCCGTAGTGGAGCATCGCCTCAAGCACAAACGAACCCGCCTGCTGCGACTTCTGCCACCGCTGCAGACCATGGACACGCTCCTGTTCGATCTCCTGTGGGCCGGTATCGTCGTGCTGACCCTGTCCGTCGCCAGCGGTTTCATGTTCCTTGGCGACATGTTCGAACAGCACGTGGTTCACCACACGGTGCTGACGCTGGCAAGCTGGGTGCTGTACGCAGTGCTTCTGGCCGGCCATCACCTGCTCGGCTGGCGGGGCACGACCGCCGTACGCTGGACGCTCATTGCTTTCAGCCTTCTCGTGCTCGGCTACTTCGGCAGCAAGTTCGTCATTGAGGTGTTACTGGAACGCTGATGCAAGAGCTACCCGACCTTCTGCTGTTGGGTCTGATCCTGCTGCTGACGCTGCTCTCCGCGTTCTTTTCGAGCTCGGAAACCGCGATGATCGGACTCAACCGGTACCGGTTGCGTCACCTCGTGAAGGAGAAACACGCCGGTGCTCGTGTTGCCAACCGTCTGCTGCGACGGCCCGATCGCCTGCTGGGCGTGATCCTTCTGGGCAACAACCTGGTGAACTTCATGGCCGCGAGCCTCGCCACTGTGATCGGCATTCACTTCTTCGGTGACGCAGGCGTGGTCCTCGCACCCGTGGTGCTGACGGTCTACTTCCTGATCTTCGCCGAGGTGGCGCCCAAGACCATCGCCGCCCACGCACCTGAGCCCATCGCCTTCACCGCCGGATTCGTGCTGGAGCCGCTGCTCAGGCTCTTCTACCCCGTGGTCTGGTTCATCAACAGCATCTCCAACTTCATCGTCAAGCCGTTCACCCCGCGCGAGGAAGATCGGCAGCACGATCTGTCGCCGGAAGAACTGCGGACTGTGGTCAACGAGGGCGTCCGCCTGCACGACCAGGGGCAGAACATGCTGCTCGGCGTTCTGGATCTGGAAAACGTCACCGTCAACGACATCATGGTGCCGAGAAACGAGATCATCGGTGTGGACATCGACGATGACATCGGCGACATCATCAACCAGCTCGCGAACAGCCAGCACACCCGCCTGCCGGTCTACAAGGAAACCATCAACAATATGATCGGCGTTCTGCACCTTCGGCGTCTTGGACGGTTCCTGCCGAAATCTTCGTCATCCGAACCACTGACCCGGGCCGACCTGCTGCAGCTGACCGAGGAACCCTACTACGTACCCGAAGGTACGCCGCTGCATACGCAGCTGATCAACTTCCAGAAGGAGCGTAAGCGCATTGCGCTCGTCGTTGACGAGTACGGTGACGTGGACGGCATCGTCACCATGGAGGACATTCTCGAGGAGATCGTCGGGGAGTTCACCACGGATTTCGCTGCCAGCATGCCCGAGTTCGTGCTCCAGGAGGATGGCTCCTATCTCATCGACGGTCTCGCCGTGCTCAGGGACATCAACCGGGCGCTGGGCTGGGAGCTGCCCACCAGTGGTCCGAAGACACTGAACGGTCTGGTCCTGGAGCATCTGGAAGCGATCCCGGAGAACAATCTCTGTCTGAAGCTGGATGACTATCTGATCGAGACGATGCAGATCAAGGACAACGTCATCAAGAGCCTGAAGATCACGCGCGTCGGCTGACCTTCCGGTCAGCCGACGCGTTAGGAGTTTTCAGCTACGCTGAAAGATCCGGTGCCTCCCGCCGGACCTTGAGGTCTGGTACGGATCGATAGGATGCAAAGCGCCGGAGTTTCAGGCGCAGCCGGAAACTCATCACGCGTTGCCTGACCCAGTCAGGCAACGCGCCAGCGCCGGTTCATCGCGGAGATGATGGCCATCAGCGAAGCCGTGATGGTGTTGCGGCTGAGCCCAGCGCCGAAACACCGTCCTCCATCCTGATTGTCGATGGCGACCAGACAGATCGCCTGTGCGTCCTTACCCGTATCCAGGGCATGCTCGTGGTAGTCGACGATGTTCAGCGGCTCGTTCAGCGTCGCGACAAGACCGTTGACGAACGCCTCAATGGGGCCGGAACCTTCGCCGTCGATGGTCACCTGCTGCTCGGAGACGACCACTCGCGCGACGATCCGCTGATCATCCGCACGACCGGTCAGAAGATCGTAATCCACCAGCCGATACGGGCCGCTGTCGACGACGTACTCCGCGATGAACGAGTCCAGGATTTCATCCGACTTGACCTCCCGGTCGAGGGACTCCGTCAGCTTCTGCACGATGCCCGAGAACTCGACCAGCATATCGCGCGGCAGGGAAATGCCGTGGTGCTCCTCGAGAATGAATCCCACACCACCCTTTCCGGACTGGCTGTTGACGCGCACGGCTTCCTTGTAGGACGAGCCCACGTCCTCTGGATCGATCGGCAGGTAGGGTACCTCCCAGCGGTTGCGGTCCACCCGCGCCATGCCTTTCTTGATGGCATCCTGATGTGAGCCTGAAAATGCCGTGAACACCAGGTCGCCCGCATAGGGATGGCGCTCGTGCACGGGCAGCTTGTTGATCTCTTCCACCGTGCGCCGGATACGGGGCATCTCGGTGAAGTCCAGCTGCGGATCCACGCCCTGGCTGAACAGGTTCATGGCCATGGTGACGATGTCACAGTTACCCGTACGTTCACCGTTGCCGAACAGCGTACCTTCCACACGCTCGGCCCCGGCCATGAGACCGAGCTCCGTAGCGGCCACACCCGTGCCCCGATCGTTGTGCGTGTGCAGGCTGACCACGATCCGCTCCCTGCCCGGGAAGTTTCTGCAGAACCACTCGATCTGATCGGCGTATACGTTGGGCGTCGACATCTCAACCGTGGACGGCAGGTTGATGATGATCGGCGACTCCGCCGTTGCCCCCCAGGTATCAGCCACGGCTGCAGAGATCTCAACCGCGAAATCGAGCTCGGTACCAGTGAAGCTTTCCGGTGAGTATTCGAAGGTCACCTTCGAATCGAGGCCCTCGAGCCCCGCCTTGACCAGCCGGGTGCCACGCACGGCCAGGTCGATGATGCCCTGGCGATCCATACCGAAGACGACACGACGCTGCAGCTCCGAGGTCGAGTTGTAGAGATGGAAGATCACGGAAGGTGCACCGCGGAGCGCTTCGACACTCCGTTCGATCAGCTCCTCACGCGCCTGGCAGAGAATCTGGATGGTGACGCCGTCCGGAATACGACCCTCGTCGATAATCCGCCGGATGAAATCGAAGTCCGGCTGGGATGCTGCCGGAAAACCCACCTCGACTTCCGCGAAACCCACCTCCAGGAGCAGGTCCCACATGCGCAGCTTCTCTTCCACGTTCATGGGATCGATCAGGGCCTGGTTGCCATCCCTCAGATCCACGCTGCACCAGCGGGGTGCCTGGGTAATGATCTTCGACGGCCACTGCCGATCCGGCAGCTCGACCGGTTCGAAGTGCCGGTACTTGTAGAACGGCATCCGGTTGGCGGCGCGTCCTGCACTAACTTGCTCACTCATGGTCTTCTCCGCGCTCGAGGCGGTTCACATCATCTGATGGCTTCACGACAGGACAACGGGAGACCGTTCTGTCTGGCTCTCTCTGGCTCTGTCGGGTGGTGTCTGGGTGGGCGCTCGGCCCTGTGAAAAAGAATATACGCCGGCTAGACCGGCAGCAGTAGCAGTCGTGCGGGAGCGGCAGTGCGCCGGGAGGTGAATTGTGACGTCTGGTTTTTCACAGCCCGCACTATAGACACCTGCGCAGGACTTGCCAACCCCGGGATGGAAACCCTGTGCGGCGCCCCTCAGTCCTCGAAGGTGACGACGACGGCCGCCGCCACCGCTTTCGCCCGGCGCACGGCATCATCGGTGCTCGCACCGAGTGCCAGCGCGACCCCCATCCGGCGTTCCCCCCGCACTTCGGGTTTGCCGAACAGGCGCAGCTGGGTATCGGGCGCTGCGAGCGCCTGTTCCAGATTGCCGAAGCGGATGCTGGCGGAATCTCCCTCGACGAGCAGCACGGCGGATGCCGCCGGACCGCGCTGGGCAATGTTCGGTACCGGCAGACCGAGGATTGCCCGGGCGTGCAGGGCGAACTCGGAGAGGTCCTGACTGATCAGCGTGACCATGCCGGTATCGTGCGGACGCGGGCTCACCTCGCTGAAATAGACCGTGTCACCCCGGACGAAGAATTCCACGCCGAAGATGCCCCAGCCACCGAGTGCCTCCGTGACCCGGCTGGCGATGGCCTGCGCCTCGGCCAGAGCCATCGGGCTCATCGTCTGCGGCTGCCAGGATTCCCGGTAGTCACCCCGTTCCTGTCGGTGACCGATGGGATCACAGAACGAAGTGCCGTCCCGATGCCTGACCGTCAGCAGAGTGATCTCGTAGTCGAAATCGACGAAGCCCTCGACGATGACCTTGTCCGCTCCCCCACGGGCGCCGGCCTGGGCGTAGTCCCACGCCGTACGCACGTCATCCGCTGTGCGAACCGTCGACTGGCCTTTGCCGGATGAGCTCATGACCGGTTTCACCACACAGGGCAGACCGATGTCAGACACCGCGCGCTCGTACTCGTCGGCCGTCGCCGCAAAGCGGTAAGGAGACGTCATGACGTCGAGCTCTTCCGCCGCAAGCCGACGGATGCCTTCCCGATTCATCGTCAGCCGCGCTGCCCGGGCGGTAGGGATGACCTTCAACCCCTGGGCCTCCAGCTCCACCAGCTTGTCCGTTGCGATGGCCTCGATCTCCGGCACCACCAGATCCGGCTGCTCTTCGGCGATGACCGCAGCCAGCGCTGCCGGATCTAGCATGTTCACAACCCGATGACGGTGCGCAACCTGCATCGCAGGGGCATTCGCGTAGCGATCAACGGCAACGACCTCCACTCCCAGCCGCTGCAGCTCGATCACCACCTCCTTGCCGAGCTCCCCGGCGCCGAGCAGCATGACCCTGGTCGCGCTGCTGCTGCCGGGTGTACCGATGGAAATACCGCTGCTCACGGAACCAGGTCCGCCCCTTCCTGCATGGAAAGGCCGCGTCTGAAACGGGCGGCGTTCTCGCGGTAGTGGGCTGCACCCCCGGCCAGACCGGCGATCTCACGCTCCGTGAGCTGACGGACGATCTTGCCCGGGGATCCCATCACCATGGAGTTGTCCGGGATCTCCTTGCCTTCGGTGATCAGCGCGTTCGCGCCGATGATGCAGTTCCTGCCGATCCTGGCGCGGTTGAGCACGACGGCGTTGATGCCGATCAGCGAATTGTCACCTATCTCACAGCCATGCAGCATGACCTTGTGGCCGATGGTGACATTGCTGCCGATGACAAGCGGACACCCGGGGTCCGTATGCAGAATGGCTCCGTCCTGCACGTTGGAATTCTCGCCCACCGTGATCAGTTCGTTGTCGCCCCGCAGCACCGCGTTGAACCAGACGCTGGCACCTTTTCTGAGCAGCACCGAGCCCATCACCATGGCGCTGTCGGCTACCCAGTACTCCTCGTCCTCGGCGCGCACGCGCCGATCTTCGAGCTGATACAACACCCCCGTCGACCCTCCTGATCAGTTCGTGGAAACGCCGACGAGCGGCGCATATCCGAATCACATAGTCCTTACATGTCGTGCTGGTCGCACGACGTTCGCTCCGGGCATAGTAACGAATGGGGGCGGATGAACACCACACGATCCCAACTGCTACAGCCGGATCGACCAGAGAGTATCGAGACGGAGTAAAAACACAGCCGCCGGCGCAGACCGGCGAAGCAGCGAGTAAAGGGTCCTGATGACTACCCGGCTACCAGCGTTTGAAGTGCTGGTGGACATGGCTCGCAACGATCCGGAAGGACTCGAGACGTTGCGTCGTTCGCTCACGAACGCCGTGATCTCCACCGCTCGAAGCGAAAATTCCCGAAGGCGGCTGCTCGGGCTGCAGTTCCGCGTCGACCTGGAAAGGCGCCGTGCGGCAACCCCACTGGCAGCTACCATCCGCATCTCGGAGATGATGTGTCGATCCCTTGCCGATCTGCACGCGTCCTTCGTGACTCCCCTGGATCAGGCCGTCGGGGACCCGGAAGTCGTCAGCAACGTCGTTCCGTTTCCACGCGGTTAGCGTCCCGGAAACTCCAGGCGGCGCGCAGACCTCATACGGGCGGGATTAGAATAGAGCGACCGGATCGTCATCGGCAGGAAGCCATCCGTGAAATACTGCAGCAATTGCGGGAAACCCGTCAGCATCAAGGTACCTCCCGGGGACAATCGCGAACGCTTCGTATGCGACCACTGCGAAACCGTTCACTACGTCAACCCCAGGATCGTCGCCGGCTGTCTGCCGGTCTGGGAAAACCGTGTGCTGCTTTGTCAACGTGCCATCAATCCGCGGGCAGGCCGCTGGACGCTGCCGGCCGGCTTCCTCGAGAACAACGAGACGGTGGTGGCGGGCGCCATCCGGGAAACCTTCGAGGAAGCCAACGCGGTGGTGGCGAACCCGGACCTCTACACCGTGTTCAGCCTGCCCCACATCTCCCAGATCTATCTTTTCTACCGGGCGGAGCTGGTCTCGCCGCAGTTCGCGCCCGGTTTCGAAAGTCGTCAAGTGAAGCTCTTCGAGGAGTCGGAGATTCCCTGGGACGAGCTCGCCTTTCCCGTCGTGCAGGAAACCCTCGAGCACTTCTTCGCTGACCGGTACAGCGGCGTGTTCCCGGTGCGGAGCCGTGACCTGATCATCGATCGGGATCCGACCCGTTTCCGCTGACCTCCTGGTCAACCGCTGACGGCGCGCCGGCCGTTCCTGAACAGACGCAGCCAGGGGCCGTCGTCACCGTCTCCCCACGCCGGATCCCGCCACGCATTGGTGCCGCTGCGGAATACCCGTTCGGGGTGCGGCATCATGGCCAGCACCCGACCGTCCGCCGCGAGCACCCCGGCCAGACCCCGCTCCGCACCGTTCGGGTTGGCCGGATAGGCTTCCGTTACCCGATGGTGATTGTCGACGTACTGCAGCGCCGTGCGGTCCTCGGCCCAGAACCGATCCCGCGCGGCGGCGTCCGCGAACTCGGCCCGCCCCTCCCCGTGCGCCACCGCGACCGGCAGCACGCTGCCGGCCATACCTTCCAGCCAGGGCGAATCCACGGCGTTGATCCTGAGCAGCACGGTCCGACCCTCGAACTGCTCGGATCCGTTGCGCACGAACCTCGGCCAGTGTGCCGCCTGTGGAATCAGGCTGGCGAGGTTGGCGAGCATCTGGCAGCCGTTGCAGACGCCCAGGACCAGCCGGTCGGCGGTGAAATAGTCCGCGAACGCTTCCCGCACCGCCTCGTGAAACAGAATGCTCTTCGCCCAGCCGCCGCCGCCACCGAGCACGTCGCCGTAGGAAAAGCCACCGCAGGCGGCCAGCGCGGGAAAGTCCATCAGGTTTACACGGCCCTCGATCAGGTCGCTCATGTGCACGTCCACCGGCGTGAATCCGGCCCGTTCGAAGGCTGCCGCCATCTCGACCTGACCGTTCACCCCCTGCTCCCGGAGCACGGCGATCACCGGCCGGTCCGTGCCGATGACGAAGCGTTCGGCGGGATCGAACGTGAGCACGCTCGACAGACCCGGGTCCGGCGCAGAGATGCGCTCGAACTCCTGATCGGCACAGGCCGGGTTGTCCCGCAGTCGCTGCATACGGTGACTCACCTCGGACCAGCGCGACTGCAGCGCCGCCCGGCTCGATCTGAAGAGCAGCTGCTCGCCGTGCCGGATCTCCACCCGCTCATCCGGTCGGATGCGACCCACGACCCGATTCGGCAGCTCGCCGAGAACGGCACTCACGGCATCCAGATCCGCGGCGCGCACCTGCAACACCGCGCCGAGCTCCTCCGCGAAGAGCTCGGCCAGCGGATCGGGGCCGGCGAGCGTCACGTCGATGCCGACACGGGCGGCAAACGCCATCTCAAGCAGCGTGACGATGAGCCCGCCGTCGGACCGGTCGTGATAGGCGAGCAGCGTGCCGTCCCGGTTCAGGGCCTGAACCGCCTCGAAGAAACGCACCAGCCGTGCGGGGTCGTCGACATCGGGCACCTCGCCACCCTGCGCCGTGAAGCACTGAACCAGACAGCTCGCACCGAGCCGGTCACGTCCACCGCCCAGATCGACGAGGAGCAGCACCGTGTCGGGTTCCCTGCTGAGCTCCGGCGTCAGCGTTCTGCGCACGTCGTCTACCGGGGCGAAAGCCGACACGATGAGTGTCAGCGGCGAGGTGACCTCACGCTCATCCCAGCGGGTCCGCATGGACAGGCTGTCCTTGCCGACCGGGATCGCAATGCCCAGCGCGGGGCAGAGCTCCACGCCGACGGCCCGGACCGCGTCGAACAGAGCCTGCTCCTGCGCGTTCTCTCCAACCGCGGCCATCCAGTTGGCGGAAAGCACCACGCGACCCAATGCCGGTATCGACGCGGCGGCAAGGTTGGTGAGAGCCTCGCCGACGGCCATACGGGCCGATGCGGCGGGATTCACCGTGGCAGCGGGTGATCGTTCTCCCATCGCGAAGGCTTCACCATGATGACCCCGATACCCGGTGAACGTCACCGCCAGATCCGCTACCGGCACCTGCCACGGCCCCACCATCTGCTCCCGGGCAACCATGCCGGTGATGCTGCGGTCGCCGATGGTGATCAGGAACTGTTTGCTGGCCACCGTCGGGAACCGCAGCACCCGCTCCACCGCTTCCGCGACCGTAACCCCTGCAAGATCGGCAGGTGCGACGGTCACGGCCTCGCGGCGGAAGCTGCGCGTCATCTTCGGCGGCTTGCCGAACAGCACCGACAGCGGCAGGTCCACCGGAGCGTTGTCGAAATACGGATCCCCGACCTCGAGGTGCTGGTCGGACCGGGCATCTCCCACCACCGCAAACGGACACCGCTCCCGCCGGCAGATTCGTTCGAACGCCTCGAGCCGCTCGGCCTCGATGCCGAGCACGTAACGCTCCTGGGCTTCGTTGCACCAGATCTCCAGCGGCGTCATCCCCGGATCGGCATTCGGCACCGCCCGCAGATCGATACGGCCACCCATGCCGGCATCCTTGACCAGTTCGGGCAGCGCGTTGGAAAGACCTCCGGCACCCACATCGTGTATCAGCAGTATCGGGTTCTCGGGACCGAGCGCTGTGCAGGCGTCGATCACCTCCTGACACCGCCGTTCCATCTCGGCGTTGTCCCGCTGCACCGAAGCGAAGTCGAGATCCGACGAGCTCTCACCGCTGCCCATGCTCGAGGCAGCACCGCCACCGAGACCAATGAGCATGGCAGGGCCGCCCAGGACCACCAGACGGGTGCCGGGCGAGAACCCCCGCGGCTGCACGTGCTCGGTGCGGACGTTGCCCACACCGCCCGCGATCATCACCGGCTTGTGGTAGCCCCAGATCCGACCAGGATGCTCCGACGCGGCCTCGAAGGTCCGGAAGTAGCCGTTCAACGCCGGCCGGCCGTACTCGTTGTTGAACCCGGCTGCACCAATGGGGCCTTCGATCATGATGGCCAGCGCATCCACGATCCGGTCAGGCTTTCCCGTTTCGAGCTCCCAGGGTTGCCGGTATCCCGGAATGTTCAGATGCGAGGTGGTGAAGCCGGTGAGTCCCGCCTTCGGCTTGGAGCCGCGTCCCACCGCTCCCTCGTCCCGTATCTCGCCGCCGGATCCCGTGGCGGCGCCCGGATAGGGCGCGATGGCCGTCGGATGGTTGTGGGTCTCCACCTTCATCAGCACGTGAACGGGTTCTTCGAC
>QJYB01000066.1 GCA_003247835.1 Gammaproteobacteria bacterium
GCGTTGTCTACAAGGCCTTCGAGAACATGGGCGGTCTCGACGGGTTGCGTATCGATCCCCGGGCCGCCGTGTTCGCTTTCGGACTGTTCCACGGTCTCGGGCTCGCGACCAAGCTGTCCGAGCTCACGCTGACCGATCGTGGGCTCGTCACCAACATGCTGAGCTTCAACGTCGGGGTGGAGCTGGGGCAAGTGGCGGCGCTGGCCGTGGTGCTGCTTGTGCTGCTGCGCTGGCGTGAAGGATCGGGATTTCAGCGCCAGGCCTTCGCCGCCAACACCGTGCTGATGACCTGCGGTTTCGTCCTCGCCGGTTACCAGCTGACCGGGTATCTGGTCACGCGATGAGCACCCGACCGGGCAGCCTGGCCAAGGCGACGCTGCTGGCCGTGGCGATTGCGGCCGTACTGCTCGTCACCGTGGTGCTGCCTGCCGAGTACGGGCTCGATCCGCTCGGCGCCGGCGAAAGACTGGGACTGACCGGACTGTCGCGGACGGCACCCCGGTCGGTCAGCGACGAACCGATACCTTTCCGTTCGGACCGCGTCCGCTTCGTGCTCGCGCCGTTCGAATCGGTCGAATACAAGTACCGCATGGCCGCAGATGGTGCCATGGTGTTTTCCTGGTCCGCCTCTGCAGAAGTGCTTTTCGACCTGCACGCCGAACCGGATGGTGCGGAACCCGGATATGCCGAGAGCTTCGCGCAGGGTCGTGACAACTCAGGCAACGGGACGTATGTTGCGGCGTTCCCCGGTATTCACGGCTGGTTCTGGGAGAATCGAGGTGCGGACAGCGTCGAACTCGAGCTGATGACCTCGGGCTTCTACGATCATGCCATCGAGTTCCGGGACGGCGATCAGAGCAGTCGGTCCTTCGCGATGCAGAGCGATCCCGACCGCTGAGCCTGTCAGGCTGCCTGGCGTGGGTTACAATGCCGGGTCGCAGAGGAGGGGATGAGTTTGTCGCTGCTGAGCTTTGCCCAATGGCTCGACTCCCAGGCGTGGAGCATCGCGCTGCACGAGTCTTTCTACATGTACCCGCTCATCGAGAGCACGCACGTGCTGACGCTAATGCTGTTTGTCGGTACTTTGATCGCGGTTGACCTGCGTCTGCTCGGCGTCGCGTTCAGGAACGTTCCGGTTTCCGAGATGACGGGCCGGATGCTGCCCTGGACCGTGGCCGGGTTTGTCGTGATGGTGATTACCGGGGCGCTGCTCTTCTACGCGATCCCGGTCCGGACCTATCAGAGCCTGTGGTTCCGGATCAAGCTCGTGCTGCTGGTTGCCGCCGGTATCAACATCTGGGTGATGCACCGCAGGATCCTGACCAACCGGTCCGCCTGGGACGATTCGCCCAGGCCACCCCGAAGTGCTCGCATCTCGGCAGCGGTATCGCTCGCGACCTGGGCCGGTGTCATCGTCACGGGGCGCTTCATCGCCTACAACTGGTTCGACTGCGACCGTCCGCAACCCGACTGGGTGATCTTTCTGGCGGGTTGCGTAGTCGACGACGTCTAGCAGGAGACGATGATGAACGGATTCGAACTGTTCGATGCCATGGAGCAATCCTGGATCGGTCAGACGATCAAGGAGTCTCTCTGGTATTTTCCGGCCATCGAGGCCGTGCACCTGCTGGGCCTGGCCATGCTCGGCGGCGCGGTGCTCGTCGTGGACCTGCGGCTGCTGGGTGTCGGGCTGACGGGCCAGACGATCGCAGGTGTCGCCCGGTCCGCGCGACGCTGGCTGGTGGCGTCCATCGTCGTGCTGCTGGCCACCGGTATCCCGCTGTTTCTTTCGGAAGCGGTGAAGTGCTACTACAGCACGTCGTTCTGGGTGAAGATGACGGCGCTCGCCGTCGGTCTGTTATTCACGTTCACCATCCGTAACCGGGTGGCGATGTCTGCGACCGCGAGTCCTGTCGTCAGCCGCCTGGTGGCCGTGTTCTCGCTGTCGGTCTGGTTCGTGGTCGCTGCAGCGGGTCGCTGGATCGGATTCTCCTGATCGCGCAGGCAATCGTGTTGCGGATCGCCGATCAGGGCGCCTGCGCGCCCCGCGGCAGCGCGAAGGCGACGAGACTGTCACCCGGCGGATTGGCGCCGACCATGTGTCCTCCCGCCGCAACGACCACGAACTGTCGTCCCCCCGTCTCGAGCTGATAGGTCATGGGCGTGCTGTTGGCGGCCGTTGGCAGCCTCGCCCGCCACAGCTCGACCCCTGTGCGCGCATCGAAAGCCCGGAAGGCATGCTCGAGCGGCCCACCCGCGAACAGCACACCACCCCGGGTGACCGTCAGGCCGCCGATTGCCGGCACGCCCCGTATCCACCAGAACGGAAATGGCGCCATGTCCCGCGTCGTGCCGAGGGGCACGCTCCAGAGGAGCTTACCGGCGGCCAGATCCACGGCGTCCACCGTCGACCACGGTGGCGCGGTGCACGGTACGCCGAGGGACGACGTCAGGATATCGGTGCTCGAGCAGTAGGGTGTGCCGATCTGGTTCTCGCGCCCGCGCTGCCGACAGTCTTCCCTGGGAATCAGGTAGAGCGAATTCGGCACCCGCATGGTGATCGCGTAGAGGATCTGCCCGTTCACGTCGATGGCGGGCGATCCCCAGTTGTTGCCGCCGGCGTTGCCCGGATAGAACAGGGTGCCGTCGACGCTGGGTGGTGTGTAGATACCGTCGTTGCGCAGCGCGGCCATCTGTTCCCGGCACTGTCGCTCGTCCCAGACCATGAGTCCCCAGGCATCGTCCTCGGTTATGGGCCGCATCAGGTCCGGCAGGTGGGTCGGGAAAGGCTGAGTGGAGGAAAGGTATTCCCCGGGTACCGGATCCTGCGGCACCGGCCGTTCCTCCACGGGCCAGACGGGCTCTCCGGTGTCCCGGTTCAGAACGAAGATCAGACCCATCTTGGTGACCTGAACCACCACCGGCACCACCGTACCGTCGATGTTGAGGTCCATCAGTGTGGGTTGTGCCGGCGTGTCATAGTCCCAGACGTCGTGATGCACCATCTGGTAGTGCCAGACGATGTGACCCGTGTCGCCATGCAGTGCGATCACGGAGCTCGAGTAGTCGTCGAGCCCTTCGCGTTGCCCACCGTAGTAGTCGGGCGAGGTGTTGCCGGTCGGCACGAACACCAGATTCCGCTCGGGATCGACGCTGATGATGGACCAGACATTGGTGGTCCCGCTGCGGTAGGCGCCGTCCGGGTCGTATTTTGCCATCCCCGGAGGAACCGGATTCCAGGCCCAGACCAGCTCCCCGGTGACCACGTCGAAGGCTCTCACCACGCCACTTGGGATATCGGTACGGACGTTGTCGAGGACCATGGAACCGGTGATGACCAGATCATTGAGGATCGCTGGAGGTGAGGTGACGCCGTATTCCCAGGCCTGGTGCGGAGAGAGTCCCTGAGCCAGGTTCACCTGTCCGTTGTCGCCGAAGTCTGTACATGGCCTGCCGGTGTTGCCGTCCAGCGCGATCAGCCGGGCATCCATGGTGGCGGTGAGTACGCGGTGGCGGCAGGCGCGATCGTCACCCGGCTGCCAGTCCTCGGCGGTCCAGCTAGAGACGCCGCGGCAGTTGGGCAGCACGCTGTTCGAGACGAAGTCGAGCTCGGGATCGAACGACCAGATTTCCGCGCCGGTCTCCGGATCCAGCGCAAACACGCGGTTGAACGGCGTGCAGTAGTAGAGCTTTCGGTCGACCAGGATCGGTGTCGCCTGGAAGGCGCTGGGACCGGACCGGCGGCCATCGGGACGTTCTTCCCCCGCGGTGTAATCACCGGAGTGGTGTACCCAGACCTGTTCGAGGAATCGGACATTTTCCGGCGTGATCTGGTCTGCGACGGAATAGTGTGTACCGCCCGGCGTCGCGCCGTAGGCCGGCCAGCCCGCGGGCGTACCTGGACCGGGTTCGGGTGGAGCCTGCTCGGAGCAGGCCGCTAACAGAAGTACCAACGGCAGGACGGATTGGAGGCGATGCGATGACAATGGCGGCTCCCGTATCGTGCGGCTAGAATGATCCGGCGTGAGGCAGGGGAGAGCAATCATGCGCGATAAGGCACAGGGAACCAACCGCCGCCGTTTCTTTCAGTATGCGGCTGCCCTCGGGCTCGGTACCCGGACGCTGCTCCGATCCGGCGATCTCAGGGCGGCGGTGTCCGATGCCCGGTCCGTGGGCGCCCCATGGCCCGAGATGCAGTACCGGACCCTCGGGCGTACGGGTTTCCAGGCCAGCCGGCTGATCTTCGGCTGTGGCGCATCGCTCATGCGCACCGAGAAGGACACGCTGCTGAACGCCGCATACGAAGCGGGCATCAACGTCTTCGATGTGGGCACGACGCACTACTACGACATGGCCGAGCGGAATCTGAAAGGGTTCCTCAAAGCGCATCGGGACGAGATCTTTCTGATTTCCAAGGCAAGCCCCGCCCACGCGGACGGGTCGCTCGCGAAGGAGCCGGATGAAACCGTCACCGTGGACGAGGCGAAGCGTTCAGCGAAGGCCTGGCTCGAACTGCTCGACCTCAGCCTGTCCGAGCTGGGTACCGACCACGTGGATGCCTACTACCAGATGGCGGCCAACAACGTCGAGATGGTGGGTAGCGAAGAGATGGCCCGGGCTTTCGAGTCCGCGAAGTCGGCGGGCAAGGTACGCTTCTACGGACTGTCCACCCACCAGAATGCCGAAGCCGTGCTGAACAGGGCCATCGAAACGGGCTATTTCGATCTGGCCATGATCGCGATCACGCCCGGCGGCTGGTACGACTGGCAGGGTAAGGACATCCTGGCGGGTTCCCCGCCCATGACCAGCGTCCGACCGCTGCTCGACCGGGCCCGATCGGCCGGTATCGGTCTCATCGGCATGAAGGCAGTGCGCTACTTCTCGAGCGGCTTCTTCGGCACCAGCGATAAGAAGGCTTTCGACGGCTACTATCCCGAAGCGTTGCGTACCTCGGACCTGTCGGCGTTCCAGAAAAGTTATGCCTATGTGCTGGAGAACGGGCTCGACTGCGTGAACGCGGACATCCAGAACTACCATCAGCTACGTGAGAACCAGCTGGCGGCCGCGACGTCCGGGAGCTACTTCGCCGGCGTAGCGTAACAGCAGAGCAAGTCAGTGCCCGACGTGTTCATCTCCTACTCTAGGGAGGACCGCAGCCGGGTGGAACCCCTGGTTGCTGCTCTGCAAACGCACGGCTGGGACGTGTGGTGGGACCGTCGCATCGAGGCGGGCTCAACCTTCGACAGGGAGATCGAAGCAGCGTTGGCAGACGCGCACTGCATCGTCGTCGTCTGGTCGCGACGCTCCATCGAATCTGACTGGGTCCGGGCCGAGGCAACTGACGGGCTGGAGCGCCGAATACTCGTCCCCCTGATGCTGGACGACGTGCGAACTCCGCTGGCGTTTCGGCGCACACAAGCCATCAGCAGCGATGATCAGGCGGAAGGCTACGCCTCGCTGATCCGAGCTGTGGATCGTGTGGTCAACGGCGTGTCGAGGGATCGGCAGGACCAAGGCGGCGCACCGAAAGCGACCTTTCCCGCGAAACAGAGTTCCCGTAGGCGCTACGCGGGAATCGCTCTGCTCGTCGTGCTGTCCCTGTCGACCCTGGCAGCGCTGATCCTGAACGGTCTTTCCGGCCCGGATGCGTCACCGCCGACACTCGACGAGCAGCGAGTCATGCTGGCAAACGTCTCGATGCCGCCATCCTTCTTCGTCAGCAATCTGCCGCTGGTCGGGCGGGACGACGAGGCGCGGGAGCTGCTTGATCGGCTGGAGACTGTGTGGGCAGAGAAGGGCATTCGCTTCCCCTGTCGGGATGCGCTGCTCGCCAGCTTCTTCCTCCGTGACGAGGAGGGCATGTTCCGCTGGCTCGACCGGGCCATCGAGCAGCGGGAAGTGATCCCGCGCCTCTACGGGGTGGAGTTCGACGAGCTGAGACGGGAAAGCGAACGGTTTCGCGCTGCCATGGCACGTATGGGGAACCTGGCGATCCGGGACAACGAAACCTGACGAGGTTCAGTTCACCTCTGCAGCGAAAAACACCAGCAGGGTCATGTCCTCCTCGATCTCGAAGAACGAGTGGGTCTCGGTGGCTTTGACGAAGAGCACGTTGCCGGCGACGACCCGCTTCTCCTCGTCACCCACCTTCATCCGCGCCCGCCCCTCCAGCACGAAGTAGACCTCGTCCTCGTCGTGGTGGGACTGCATGTCCTTGGACCCGGCGGGCAGGTGATAGACCCCGCAGGTCAGTGACGGGACGTTGAGAAACTCCTTGTACTGCACCCGATCGCCCGCCAGCGTTTTGCGGATGGCGTCGATGTCGAAAACCTGCCAGCTGGAATTGCTCATCTGTCGCGCTCTCTACGCTGTCGGGATCCTGGCCGGGAATGATAGAGGTCCTTGAGGTATTCTCAAACTGCGATCGCAACGGAGGCGCAGCGTGGCGCTGGATCTCAAGACGGAGTGGGCGAGACGTCCCTGGTGGCTGAACGTGATCGGGCTCTTCTGCCTCTACATGACGTTCCTCTACAGTCCGTTCGACGTGGTGTTGAAGCCACTCGAGCAGGACGAGGACGTCTGGCTCGGCTACATATTCACCGGCTGGGCAGCCAAGGTCGGCGGCGTGGTGCACTGGATCGTCTACGCGGCGCTCGCCTGGGGTATCTGGAAGATGGCCCCCTGGGCCTGGTGGCTCGGCAGTCTCTACGCCACCCAGGTGGCGGTGGCCATGTTTCTCTGGCCCATCGTCAACGAGGCGGGCGGCTGGACTTATGCAGTGGTGGCGGGCGGTCTTTTCTCCCTTCCGGCCATCGCCCTCTGGCGTGCCCGGTCCCTGTTCGGGGCGGCGGCATGACGGAACGACTCTACGAGCGCGACGCCTATATACGGGAGATCGAAGCACGGGTGGTGGGCGTGGGCGAGGCGGGTATCGAGCTCGACCGCACCGTCTTCTATGCCCGTGGCGGCGGCCAGCCCGGTGACAGCGGTGTGCTGATCACCGCCGACGGTGCACAGATCCCTATCGTCGACACCGTGAAGGGTGAAGGTGCGGCCATTATGCACCTGCCGGCGGAGAGTGCCGGCGCTTCTGCCCTGAAGGTGGGCGACGCGGTCACGGGGCGGATCGACTGGGGCCGGCGGCATCGACACATGCGTATGCATACGTGTCTGCACCTGCTCTGCGCCGTGGTGGACGCACCGGTCACCGGTGGCAACCTGACGGCGGAAAAAGGCCGACTCGACTTCGATCTGCCGGAAGCGGGCATCGATAAGGATTCGCTCACCGATGCCCTCAACAGGCTGATTGCGGCCGACTCGGAAACTGCCCTGGAATGGATCACGGATGATGAACTCGCGGCGCAGCCGGATCTGGTCAAGACCATGTCTGTGCAGCCGCCCACCGGCACGGGCTCCGTACGCCTGCTGCGTATCCCCGGCGTGGACCTGCAACCCTGCGGGGGTACTCACGTGGCACACACCGGTGAAATCGGCCCGGTGCGGGTGACGAAGATCGAGAAGAAGAGCCGTCTCAACCGGCGCATCAGCGTGGAGTTTGCTGGCTGATCGCACCCGGGCGCGCCTGAGTACGAGCTCAATCCCCCAGCGCGTAGGCGATCAGGTGATCGCCCGCCGGTGCTTCGCTGGTCCAGTGGCCACCGGCAGCGACCACCACGAACTGCCGTCCACCGGAGGTATAACTCATGGGCACCGCGTTGGCCGTGGTGGGCAGCTTGTCCTTCCAGAGTTCCTCACCGGTTTCGATGTCGAAGGCCCTGAGATACGCATCGCTGGCGGCACCGATGAACACCAGTCCCGAGCGGGTGATCATGGCGCCGCCCATCTCGATGCCCCACTTGAGCTTCGAGAACGGCCACGGCGCCATGCCTTCCGCGGTGGCAAAGGGCACCTGCCAGAGCCGGTTGCCCGTCTTCAGGTCGATGGCGTCGAGGGTCGCCCAGGGTGGCGCGGTACAGGGGATTCCCAGCGGTGACGTCAGCGGCTTCAGCACGACGCAGTAGGGGGAGCCCACCTGCTGCCACGCCTCGGGCGGGCAGTCGGCGCGGGCCACCGGCTGGATCACCATGGGAATGTGCTTGGTGCTGGCCACCATGATCTGGCGCTCGGGATCCACGGTGGGTGCACCCCAGTTCTGGCCGCCAAGCGGCGAGGGATAGACCACCGTGCCTTTCGCCGAAAGCGGGGTATAGATGGGTCCGGTGCTGAGTTCTTCCATCTGCGCCCGGCAGCGGCCCTTGTCCCAGAAGGTGAGGCCCCAGGCGTCGTCCGGGCTGACGCCGAGCTGGTGCAGCGGATCGGGCTTCACCGGGAACGGCTGGGTCGGGGAGAGATACTCGCCCGGCACCGCGCCGGTCTGCGGCACCGGCCGCTCCTCCACGGGAAAAATGGGCTCCCCGGTGCGCCGGTCGAGCACGAACGTCATGCCCATCTTGGTGACCTGCACCAGTGCCTGGCGCTCACGCCCGTCGATGGTGAGATCGACGAGTACCGGCTGGGCGGGCACGTCGTAGTCCCAGATGTCGTGGTGCACGGTCTGGAAGTGCCAGACCACGGCGCCGGTCTTCGCGTCGAGGGCCACTACCGAGCTCGAGTAGTAATCCAGGTGGCCGTCACGGTCGCCGCCGTAGTAATCGGGTGAGGAGTTGCCGGTTGGCACATAGACGAGACCCAGGTCCTCGTCGGCCGAGATCACCGACCAGACGTTAGTGGTGCCGGAGACGTAGTTACCGTCCTCGTCGAGGGCCGCATGGCCGGGTGCGACCGGGTTCCAGCCCCAGAGGAACTCGCCGGTCACCACGTCGTAGGCCCGCACCACGCCCGCCGGCACATCGTTGCGCTGGCTGTCGGCGATCATGGCGCCGGTCACCAGCGTGTTGCCGATGATGGCCGGCGGGCTGGTGACGCTGTACTCGATGTCCTTGTGGTTTGTGAGCCCGGCGTTGAGGTCCACGTCACCGCCGCCGGCGAAATCGGCACAGCGTTTTCCGGTTTCCGCGTCCAGCACGACGATGCGTGCATCCAGCGTGCCCATGACGATGCGCCGGTCGCAGGGTGCGCCGGTGGGTGCGGGATTTTTCCAGCTGCTGACGGCGCGGCAGTTGGTCAGTCCTTCGCGTGACATGTCCACACCGGGGTCGAACGACCACTTCTCGGCCCCAGTCTGCGGATCGAGCGCAAACACACGGTTGAACGGGGTGCAGTAGAAGAGGGTGTCGTCCACCATGATCGGCGTGACCATGAAGGTCGTGGGACGCTGGGCCATGCCCTCTTCGAACTCTAGGCCGGTATTCAGTGAGCCGCTACGGAAATCCCCGGAGCGGTGCTCCCAGACGGGTTTCAGCCGATTGAGGTTGGCGGCCGTGATCTGATTCGCCTCGCTGTAGCGCCCGCCGCCCGGCCGGCTGCCATAGTGGGGCCAGTCGGTATCGTGCTCACTGGTGGCGCTCGCTGTTCGGGCATCCGTCGCGTCAGCGGCAGACGACGCGGCGCCGAGGAGAGACAGCGCGCCAATGAGCGCACTGCACAGGAAACGATGCTTCATGGTGTCTCCGGCATCAGGCTCGGGGAGAGCGGCGGACGGCGCCCCCAGTCTGTTTCGTTGTAATTCCCGGCGAGGTAGGCGATCAGCGACGTTTCCACCTCGGGCGGCATCTGCCAGAGGTTCTGGGTGCGCTGCATCCAGCGGATCGCATCGGTCCAGAAAGCCGCATCGCCGCGCTGCGCCGTGACGAGCCGGTAAGAGTGACAGGCACCGCAGTTGGCCCGCACCAGCTCCCAACCGGGGGCGACCACGAGCCCGGTATCGCGATCCGTGGCGGGTTCGTTGGCGAACGCTGCAGGACACAGCAGGAAGGCGACGAGCAATGCCAGCGCTCTCACGAAACCGCCTGCACGGCAATCCGGTGCGCCGCGTTGTTGAGATAACCTTTCGGATTCCAGCCAGGCACCAGCATGGGCTGGCTGATCCCGGCGTCGTCCGTTGCCCTGGCCCAGATCTCGTAGTAACCATCGAGTGGCAGGGAGATCGACGTCTCCCACTGCTGCCAGGCCAGCCGATTTGGCGGGGGCGCGAGCCGGGCGGGCTGCCAGGTCTCGCCGAAATCGATCGATGTGTGAACGGCCTGCACGCTCCTGTCCCCGGCCCAGGCCTTGCCCCGCACGACGAAGGGACTGGCGGTACCCACCTGAACGCCGGAACGCGGAAACGTGACAAGTGATTTCACGGGCATGCTCTCGATGATGCACATGTCCGCATCGGCCACCGTGGCGCCGGGTGCGATGGGTCTGCATGGCACGCGGTAGGAGTCGCCCGTCATCTTGGCACCGTCGTGGACCCGGTCACGGATCAGGAGCTCCGTGAGCCACTTGCCGGAAACGGAGCCAGGCCAGCCACCACAGACCAGACGCAGGGGTGCGCCGTGCACCGGCGGGATGTCCTCGCCGTTCATGGCGAACGCGATCAGGGATTCCGGCTCCAGCGCCTTCCGCATGGGTACGCCGCGGGAGATCACGTCCTTGTTGGGATCACCGGACAGGTGCTTATCGGCGCTTCGGTAGCCCAGATAGATCGCGTTGCCGGCGATACCGGCGGCTTCCAGCACGTCCTTCACGCGTACACCGGTCCAGGACGGGTTACCCACGGCCCCCGTCGTCCACTGATTCCCCGGAACCCGGGGACGGAACTCCGCCCGGCCGTTGCCACCGCACTCCAGCTGCAGCTGGTAGGTGTGCTGCTCGAAGGACCGTTTCAGCTCGGCGATGGAGAAGGTCCTGGGATTGAGACATGCCTCGCCGGAGATGCGCAGCTGCCACCCGGCAGGTTCCTCGAAGACCGGCGCCGTGCCGTTGTTGCGAACGAACAGCCGTGATGCCGGTGTGACCGGGTCGTCGAGCAGATGTGCGGGGGTTTCCGCGTTCAGCGGCCTGTCGTTCAGCACCCGGAGCTCACCGTCCTGTGCGTTCAGCGGCTCACTCTGCTCGGCGATGGCGACGGGCAGATAACCGGCGGGCAGGTAACGGGCAAAGCGGATCACGGCGCCGAGCCGTGACTGCAGTGCGGCGAGACCGGATCCGAGCAGAAACTGCCGCCGCGACCAGATCAGGGCATCGGCCCGTTCGGGATCCTGATAGAGCTCCCCGAGTCCCCGTTCGCGGCGCATGTCCCCTCCGAGCATCGTTGCTGGCAGCGGACATGATGCGCCATTCGCCTTTGATGCTGAAGCGGTACGACAACGTCGGACGGAAACGCTGTGGTAGCATCCGGCACACTCTGACAGGGGAGCGACGTTATGAGGGTGGGACGCCCACTGCTGACGATGATGGTGGTGCTGGTTGCGGCCTGCACCGAGCAGGCGGAGTCGCCGGCACCGCTGGATGTTCAGGTGCTCGCCACGGGCGCCAACATTGCTGGCGCGAACGGCCTGCACTTCTCACCCGACGGACGCCTCTTCGTTGCGTCGGTGATCGGTTCCGAGCTGATCGTGCTGAATCCCGATACCGGCGAGGTGCTCGAGCGTATTGCAGACGGCGTCGATGGTCCGGACGATGTGGCCTTCAACGCGAACGGCGACTACTACTGGACGTCGATACTCACGGGAGAAGTAGCAGGCAGAACAGCTGCCGGTGAACGTATCAGCGCAGCGAAGCTCACTCCGGGCGTCAATCCGCTCACCTTCTCGGACGATGGCAGGCTCTTCGTTTCTCAGTGCTTCTTCGACGACAAACTCTATGAGGTGGATCCGGCCGGCGAGGATCCGCCACGGCTGATCGCAGACGACCTGGGCCCCGGTTGCGGTCTGAACGGCATGGACTGGGGACCTGACGGACGGCTGTACGGTCCACGCTGGTTCCAGGGCCAGGTGGTGAGCTTCGACGTGGACAGTGGTGACATGCGTGTGGAGGCGACGGGCTTCGGAGTACCTGCCGCGGTCAAATTCGACTCCCAGGGTGTGCTGCACGTGCTGGACACCGAGGCGGGTGCCGTGATCCGGGTGCAGGATCAGAAGCAGACGGTGGTGGCGACACTGGAACCGGGGCTCGACAACCTGGCGTTCGATGCCAACGACCGGCTGTTCGTGTCCAGCTTCGTCGACGGCACGGTCTGGCGCGTGGAGCCGGACGGCTCGCTCACCGTCCTGCAGCCGGGTGGTATGGCTCATCCGGGTGGCATCACGGCCATGATGGCACCGGAAGGCCCGATGATCCTGGTGGCCGACCTTCACGCGCTGCGGGCCTTCGATGCAGCAACCGGCACCAACCTCTGGACCGAGCGTAATCTGCTGGGTGTCGGTGAGCTCGGCTCGGTGCTGTCCGTGTCCGCTGATGGTGACGGCCTGCTGCTGGGATCATTCACGGACAACAACGTCCGTATCTGGGATCCGCAGCGCAAACGGATCCGCGCGCGGATCGACAACCTGCAGCTGCCGGTCAGCGCGGTCCGCTACGGTGACGTGATCGCCGTGGCCGAGCATGGGTCCGGCCAGGTCCGGGCGCTCAATGCAGCCCTGCCCACCACGTTCGCCACCGGGCTCGCGGCGCCCACGGATCTCGTCACCGACGGGGACAGTCTCTGGGTCAGCGATCGCATTGCGGGCCAGGTACTCAAGATCGCTGCTCAGGGGAAACGGATCGAGCCGGAAATCGTCGCGGACGGGCTCGACGCGCCGGAAGGGCTCGCGCTGTGGCAGGGGCGGTTGCTCGTCCGGGAAGGCGAGACCGGCAAGGTTTTCCTGCTCGGTCCGACCGGACCGGAGTTACTCGTCACGCTGGGGGCGGGCTCCCCACCGGCCTCCGCGGCTCAGCCACCTGCGATGGTACTCAACGACATCGTGGTGGTGGGCGACAGGCTCTTTGCCACGAACGAGCTCGACAGGCAGCTCGTCGCCGTGGATCTGTCGAGTCGTGCGCGGTAACGAGGCGCCTCACAACCAGCGCAGCGCGAAGTAGCCCAGGGTCGCCAGCGTCAGCAGTATGACGGCGAGCCTGTTCCAGCGGATGAGCGGCCGCCCGGGTTGAACGGCGGGCGGCACGTTGCCGCCGCGGATCACCCGTTCGTTCGCCCAGGCGATGATGGGTGCGGCCAGAAAACCGGTGATGGTGACCACGTCGATGAACGTGCTGAACGCGCTGAGCAGAAAGTAGAGCAGAGCACCCGCTGCAGCTACGACGATGACCATGGCCGGCAGGTACCACGCGGAGGCGCGGTCCTCACCGTGCTGCCCGGTCAACTCCGCAGCGAACTCGCCGAGCAGGCGCGGGAAGCCGTCGACGATGGCGAGCAGCGTGGAGTACATCACTGCCAGGGCGGCCAGCGAGACGAGGAGCGTCGACCAGCTGCCAATGGCCCGGGTGTAGAGGCCGACGAACGAGGTGACGAACGCTCCCGATGCACCTGGCGTGCCCTCACCGCTGCCGTGCAGCACGGCAGCACCCATGACGAGAAAACAGAGCGCCAGCACCACGCTCGCCAGGTAGCCGAGATTGAAGTCGAATCGGGCGTCGGCCAGGGATCGGCCGCCGGCACGGTTCCTGGCGAGGATCCAGGCCGCCAGCATCATGGCGGCCGTGTTGCCGATGGGCATCCAGCCCGAGACGGCGATGGCGAAGGACCAGTTCGCGGCGGTCAGAGGAAAGGGCGGCAGCAGGTCGTCGGACGCCACCAGCACCGGCAGGCAGGCCAGCGTGGTGATCACCGTGAGCGCGCTGAACAGGAGCACGAGCACACCGGTCGCAGTTTCCAGCATGCGGTATCGACCCACGGACACGAGCAGCGCGGTGAGGATCAGCAGTCCCACTGCGGCCGGCACGTCACCGACCTGTACTCCCAGAATCCACTGCAGTATGGAAGCGCTGACCAGACTCACACCGGCGGTGGCGGCAACCGCCTCGACAGCGGAGGTGGCGAACATCACGCCCACCAGCATCCGACCCTGTCTGCCGTAGCCACGGATCAGGTTCTCACCCGTGGCCGCCGCGTACTCGGCCGCGAACCGGAACAGCGGGTACTTGAGAGCGCAGACTGCGACAATCAGAAAACCGAGGGTCAGGCCGAAATCGGCGCCTGCCCGGGTGGACTGCACGACGTGGGAGGTCCCTACCGCGGCGGCGGCGAAGATGAGACCCGGACCCAGACGACTGCGCAATCCGCGGCCGGCCGTCGTTCCCGTCACTGGTTGCGGTTCCGCCATGGTCTCTACCCCCCTTCTCAGGCGGGCGCATTTTCGGTGCTCCGTGATGCGGCTACAATCCCGGGTTTTCCCGTGACATTTGCAAAAGAGGACTCAGGACCATGGAAGACGTGTACATCATCGAGGCGGCCCGCAGCCCCATCGGCCGGCGTGGAAAGGGCCTCGCCGGACTGAAGCCCGCGGATCTGCTCGGCAAGGTCCAGGTCGCGGCGCTCGAGCGCAGCGGCATCCCTGCCGAAAAGGTCGGCCAGGTGATCGGTGGCTGCGTCTCCCAGGTGGGTGAGCAGTCCTTCAACATCGCGCGCATCGCCTGGCTGTCCATGGGCCTGCCCGAGGAGATCGCGGCGACCACCGTGGATTCCCAGTGCGGGTCCAGCCAGCAGGCCACGTCCCTGGGTGCCGCCATGGTGGCATCCGGCATGGAGGACATCGTCATGGCCTGCGGGGTGGAAATGATGACCCGCGTGCCGCTCGGCTCGAACATGAAGGACGGTGTGCCCATGGGTGAGTCCTACATGTCGCACTACCAGCCGACGAGCCAGTTCCTGGGGGCAGCCATGATCGCCGAGGAGTACCAGATCACCCGGGCGGATACCGATGCGTTTGGTCTGAAGAGCCAGCAGAACGCCATCCGTGCCTGGGAGGAAGGCCGGTTCGACCGGGAAGTGGTTCCTATCGAGGCGCCGGTGCTGAACGACAAGGGTGAACCCACCGGCGAGACCCGGACCATCAGTCGGGACGAAGGGCTCAGGCAGACGTCGCTGGAGGCACTGGCGGGACTGGATCCGGTGCCGGGGCAGGAGATCCACACGGCGGGCTCGAGCTCCCAGGTGTCCGACGGCGCTGCAGTGGTCATTCTTGCCAACCGGAAGGCGGTGGACGAGCTGGGGCTCAAGCCGCGTGCCCGGGTCGTGGCCACCACGCTGGTGGGTGTTGACCCGGTGACGATGCTGAAGGGGCCCATTCCCGCATCGCGCAAGGTGCTGGCGCAGACGGGGCTCACCGTGGACGACATCGACGTCTTCGAGGTCAACGAGGCCTTCGCTTCCGTGGTGCTCGCGTGGGAGAAGGAGCTCAATCCGGATCCGGACCGGGTCAACCCGAACGGCGGTGCCATCGCCCTCGGTCATCCGACCGGGTCCACCGGCGCCCGGCTGATCACGACTGCACTGCACGAGCTCGAGCGCACGGGTGGCCGCTACGGCCTCATCGCGATGTGCTGCGGAGGCGGCCTGGGCACGGGCACCATCATCGAGCGACTGGACGGCTGATCAGCCACTGCGGAGGTGAACCGATGACCCTCAAGATCGGCATGCACGCAGGTCCTCAGGACCTCTCGATCGACGAGCTGAAGCGCCTCTGGCAGACGGGGGACGAGAACGGATTCCACTGGATCTCGGTGTGGGATCATTTCTATGCCAACCCGCTGAAGGACCGCAACAATCCCTGCTTCGAGGGGGTGGCGGCCATGGCCGCGCTGGCCGCGCTGACCCGTAACGTGCGGGTCGGTTGCCTGGTGTTCTGCGCGCTGTTCCGTTCGCCAGGCATGCTGGCCAAGGCGGCGGTCACGGTGGATCACCTGTCCGGCGGCCGTGCGGACATCGGCATCGGCGCCGGCTGGTTCGAAGAGGAGTTCCGCGAGTTCGGCTACGGATTCCCCCCGCTCGGCAGGCGCCTCGATCAGCTGGAAGAGGCGCTCACCATCATCCGGTCGCTCTGGCACGACGAGGAAACCAGCTTCAAGGGCACCTATTACCAGGTCGAAGGCGCGGTCTGCAGCCCGAAGCCACTCAATCCCGGGATGCGCCTGTGGGTGGGCGGACGGGGCAGGGACCGCACGCCGGCCATCGCGGCGCGCTACGCGGACGGCTTCAACATGCCGTACCTGCCACCGGCCGGGGTCGGCGACAGGCTGGCGCGGCTCGCCGCCGCCTGTGAAGTGGAAGACCGGGATCCGGCGGCGCTCGAGACCAGCGTGAACGTGGGATTCTACCCCGGTGACAGGAAGCCGGACGTGAATCCCGACGGCTGTCTTACTGGCAGCTCGGCGCAGATGGTGGACCGGATCGGCGAGTACGTGGAAACGGGTGTTCAGGGGCTCAACATTGCGCTGCGACCGCCCGTGGACTGGGACGGCCTGTCTGCATTCATCGAAGAGGTGATGCCACACTTCCGGGACTGACGCGGGCACGCTCCGTCAGTCCGATTTCCCCCATCAGCCAATATCACGCTTGCCGTCCCGGCGTGATTGCTATTTAATTGACCGTAATTGGGGAGAATACTTGATGATTTCTTTGATTCGTCTTGCCGGTGTGATGCTGGCCACCTGTTCTTTGCCCGCCTTCGCGGTGCCGATTCTCTGGACCCTCGAGGACGTCTACTTTCCCGATGAGATCGCGTTCGGTCCGACGGGTGACGGTGGTGAGGTGCTCTACGTGCAACCGGTACAGGTCACCGGCTCGTTCGTCTATGACCAGGACACGGGATCGATGACCGACGTCTCCATCTCGACGCCCGACGGCGAGGTCGCTCGCTGCGGTGCCGCGGGCTGTGTGCCGGGTAGCGTCACGATCTACGACTTTTCCGGATTCGATTACGATGCCGGTCGGTTCAATGCTGCGGAGCTGCGAACGGGCTTCTGGGACGTGGATGACTTCACGAGGATCATGGTCCTCAACCTGTCGGCGGAGCTGACGAATCTGGGGGGCGTGGTGGGAGTCGTCAGCGCGTTGGAGTACCTGTGTACGGCCTGTCCCGCATTCGATGCCGCGAACCTGTACCGAACCAGCATTTTCAACACCGGCGCGCGGCTGGTTGGCACCGAGGTGGCCGCGGTACCGGCGCCGCCCACGATCTGGCTGATGATCACCGGGCTGGCCGGTCTGTTCGCCATCCGACGGTCCGGCGTTCGGGCCGCTTAGCGGGCATCCCATGCGACCGGTACGCTGACATGAGGTAGCGGTGGCCTTGGCGCGGAACGTCCTGTGGCGTTCGTGCTACGGTAGCTTCCTGTGGGGGCGGGAGGTCGCAATGAAGCTCCTCGAGATCGACGAACGTACCGAAGACACCTTCTTTCGCTGCCTGCACGACGAGGTGCCTGCCGATCCCAGGGTGATGGCCATGCGGCGGGCCTGGCGCGCCGAGTACCAGCCGAAGGGACACCGGGGGAAGGTGCTCATCGACGACGCCGGCCGGGTGGTCGGTCTGACCAACTACATTCCGGTGGAGCACTCGCCTTACGAAGGCGAAAACCTGATGGCCATCCTCTGCATGTGGATTCATGGCTACGAGCACCTCGTGGGTAATCAGCAGTCGAAGGGATACGGCCGCTTCATGCTCGGCGAGATCGAAGCGGATGCACGGCGGTCCGGCTGCGACGGCCTGGCGGTCTGGGCGAAGGACTACGCCGCCTGGAATCCGGTTTCCTTCTATGAGCACATGGGCTTCGTGCGCGTTGAGCAGAACGGGATGGACGTGCTCGCCTGGAAGCCGTTCAACGATCGTGCACGAGAGCCTCGTTTTCTGCCGAAACACGCTGCGGCGGACCCACCCGACGATGACGGACGCGTCCAGCTGAGGAGCGTCTCCAACGGCTGGTGCGGGGGCGGCTGTCAGCAGTGCATGATGGCCCGTGACGCGACCGCCGGTATCGAGGACAAGGTGCGTCTCGTCGAGATCTACGCGCACGAGAAGGGCGACATGCGTCGGCGTGGTGAGAGCATCGATATGCTCTATGTGGACGGCAAGCCGTTTCGACCGGACGGTCCACCAGCATCTGCGGAGGAGCTGCGGCAGACGCTCATCCAACGTTTCGAGCGTCGACCGGGCTGACGTGGACATCGACGCCGAGCTCGTCCTTCGGCTTGTCGCAGCTCAGTTCCCGGCATGGGCGGGCCTCGACGTCCGGCCGGTGGACAACGGTGGCTGGGACAACCGCACCTTCCATCTCGGCGAGTCCATGAGCGTGCGTCTGCCGAGTGCCGAGCGGTACGTAGCGCAGGTGGACAAGGAACAGACCTGGCTGCCCAAGCTGGCGCCGTTGCTGCCTCTGCCCATACCGGTGCCGCTCGCCCGGGGCAGACCCGATCAGGGTTATCCCTGGCCCTGGTCTATCTGCCGCTGGCTTCCGGGCGATACCGCGACCCGCGAGCGCGTCGCGGATCTCGACCGGTTCGCGCAGGATCTGGCGACGTTCCTGGTGGCGCTGCAGCGCATCGATGCTGACGCGGGTCCACCTGCCGGCATCCACAGCTTTTTCCGGGGTGGGGACCTCGCGACCTACGACACCCAGACCCGGGAGAGCGTGGCAGCGCTGGCCGGAACGGTAAACGAGACCGAGGTGCTCGACGTCTGGGAAAGAGCACTCGAATCGCGGTGGACGCTACCGCCCGTATGGGTGCACGGTGACGTGGCGCCAGGCAACCTGCTCGTGCGGGACGGACACCTCTCTGCCGTGATCGATTTCGGCTGCTGCGCCGTGGGGGATCCGGCCTGCGATCTGTCCATAGCGTGGACGTTTCTGTCCGAATCCGCCCGGCGGATTTTCCGTGAAACGCTGGCGGTCGACGAGGCAACGTGGGCCCGGGGACGCGGCTGGACGTTGTGGAAGTCCCTGCTCGAGATCCGACGCCTTTCGCAATCCGATGCGGAGGCTGCCGGTCGCTGGCGGCAGGTGCTGACGGCGGTGCTGGCGGACACGCGGGCAGCGGGACTCAGAGCGCGGCTAGGGTCCTGATGCGTTCCGGATTGCGACTGGTGGAAACCAGTCGCGCGCCGATGCAGAACGCGACCGCGGCGAGACCGGCCGTCATGCCGATCCAGTAGCCCCGCGCACCCAGAGGTGACGTTCCGAGCCAGCCGAAGCACAGCGCCGCGCCCAGCGGCAGCGCCAGCAGCCAGTAGCCGATGAGCGTGTAGACCATGGGCGCGCGCGTGTCCTTGTAGCCCCGCAGCGCGCCACCGAGGGTGGCCTGGGAGTCGTCGAAGATCTGATACAGGGCGATGACGAGCATGAGCGACGCGGCGAGCTCCAGCACCGCCGGGTCCGTGCTGTACAGACCGGCGATGTGATAGCGGCCTAAGACGAGCAGCACCGAGACGATGACGGCGTAGCCGAGGGAGAGCAGGAAGGCCACCCGGGCGACGTAGGCGGCGTGCTTGTGGTCCGACGCCCCGACGTGGAAGCCCACCCGGATGCTGGCCGCGGAGCCGAGCGACATGGGGACCACGTAGGTGGCCCAGTTGACGTTGCCGGCGATGCTGTTGGCCGCCAGCGGCACCACGCCGAGCGAGGCGACCGACAGGCCGATGGTGGAGAAGACGGCCACTTCCAGGAAGATCGTGAATCCGATCGGTACCCCGATCCTGAGAATGCCTCTGAGCTCCGCCCAGTCGGGCCAGTCGAATCGGTCGAGCACGTGGGCGGCCCTGAAAAAAGATCGCCTGATGACCGGGAACATGAGTGCGAGTTCCACCCACCAGACCGCCGTTGTCGCCCATCCACAGCCGACGCCACCGAGCTCGGGTGCTCCCAGGTGCCCATAGATCAGCAGGTAGTTGAGTGCCGCATTGACGGGCAGGGCGAGCACAGCGATGACCATGGGCGGCAGCGCTCTGCCGAGCCCTTCGCAGGCGTAACGGAGCACCACGTAGAACTGCACTGCGGGCAGACCCCAGGAGATGGCACCGAGATACCCCTCGGCGATGCGTGCCGTGTCCGGGTCGATGTCGATCAACTCGAAGAGACTGCCCGCATGCTCGAGGACCACGATGCAGATGACCGCAGCCGCCAGGGCGAGCCACAGACCCTGACGGATGCGTACGCCGGCGTCAGCCGTCCGTCCGGATCCGCGCAGCTGAGCGACGATAGGTGTGACCGCCAGGGTGAGGCCGCTTGTCAGCATGAAAATCGGCCACAGCAGCGCACCGCCCAGCGCGACTCCGGCCAGGTGGGTGGAGTCGTAGCGTCCGGCCATGGCGGTGTCGATGAATCCCATGGCCATGATGCAGAGCTGAGTCGTCGCCATGGGTGCGCCCAGCGTGACCAGTGCGCGGATCTCGCGGCCGAGCCGGGAGCGGTCGCGTACCGGGCTGGAGGGAGTGCTCAAACGGTCCGGGCCGCCTTCAACCGGTCGATCTCCGTCCGGGAGTAGCCGAGCTCGAGGAGGATCTCCTCGGTGTGCTGACCGTGCAGGGGTGGCGGTCTGGCGGTGTCCGGTCCATCGTGATCTGCCTGGTAGCCGGCCCGAACGAGATCCACCATTCCGCCGCTGGCGTCAGGCTTCGATACCCGGATGAACGTGTTCCGGTGCTGGAACTGGGGGTCGGCGAGCACCTCCGGATATGGTCGGATGGCCGCGGCCGGGACGTTGGCGGCGGCGAAGCGTTCCAGCCAGTAGGACGTAGTCTCAAGGCTGAGCGGATCCGCGACCAGATCCCGGGTCTCGTCGTAATGTGCGACCCTTGCCGGAGCGCTGGCGAAACGGGGATCGTCTATCGCATCGCTCACGCCGATGACCTGGAACAGCGCACGGACCTGAGGTTCCTTCAATGCCAGCACGTTGATCCAGCCATCTGCCGTCTGGAAGCTGTTCGCCGTGGGCTGACCGGTGGGTGAGCGGTTGCCGATGAGCGGCGGCACCTTGCCTTCGACCAGATAGTTACTGATCTGCGCAGTCTGCAGAACGATGGCCGTGTCCATCATGGCCACGTCCAGCCGCTGCCCCTCACCGGTGACCTGGCGGCGAAACAGGGCGGCAGAGATGGCGAAGGCCGTGTTGAGCGCGGTGGCCATGTCCACGGGCATGTATCCGGTTCGCGTGGGACCGGATTCCGGAAAGCCGGTAATGGCCATCATGCCGGAATCCGCCTGAATGGCGCCGTCGTACGCCGGTACTCCAGCCTTCGGTCCGTTCTGGCCGTACCCCGACACTGAGCAGTAGATCAGATCACTGCGAATCGCCTTCAGCGCGTCGTAGCCGAACCCGAGCTTGTCCATCACACCTGCGCGGAAGTTCTCCACCACCACGTCCGCGGTTTCGACAAGTCGTCGCACGACGTGGGCGGCGTCGGGAGCCTTGAGATCCAGCGTCAGGCTCCGCTTGCCCAGGTTGCAGCTCATGAAGGAAGGCGACAGTCCGGCCCCCGTATCGTCATGCATCAGGCCGCGTGTCTGATCCCCGCTGACGCGCTCTTCGATCTTGATCACATCCGCGCCGAGCATGGCAAGCTGTTGCGTAGCGAACGGACCGGCGAGCACCTGGGTGAAGTCGACGATGCGGATTCCGCTGAACGCTTGCGGCATGGAAGAGGCGAACCGTGACGGGGAACCTGTGATGTTAACTCAAAAAAACGATGCAGACGCCAGGCCATTTTCCGCGCAAAGCCCTTGCATTCGGCTGCGTTCGAACTACTATCGTTCGCGTGTCGGGCTGAACAAAAAGGAGGTGATCGTGACTTTATCCCAGGTAGGAGGAATGATCGCTTAACTTCGAGATCATTTCTCGAACCTTCATTGTTTAGGTCACAGATTCACCGGGCGCTCGATGAGCCGCCTCGGTTCACCAGAGAGCCAATTACACGGTGTCTGGCCCGGACAATGAAAACCAACGCGGATCCGACGTTCTTCCTCCGGCCAGAAGCTGGAGGCGGAAGCTGAGGATCCGCGTTTCTTATTGTACCTATCAGGTTTTTGCCGCTCAGGCTGCCGGAACGAGCGGCGGCGCCGAACCGCGCAGGCGTACAACGCCGATGCTGAACAGCGGGATCAGGTAGACGAACAGGAATCCCCAGGCGATCGTCCCGTATCCACGGGCGATGAGGTCGACGATCCCCACATCCGACAGCACTCCGGCAACGACCAGCGCAGCGCCTGCGAGGGTGGCGTGCTGATAACGCTTCAGGGTGTAACCGCGCCGCTCCATCCACCAGCCGTCCACCCGCTCGATGAAACCCTGGATGTTGCCGGCCCCGGTCTCGATGAAGGTGCCGAACAGCACCACCAGATAGCAGGCATAGAGGAAGGGCATCGCCAGCTGCTCGAACATACGGTAGACCGGCAGCTGGGCGTCGAGAATGCCTGGAAAAGCCCCGATGAAGCTCAGGTGGAACAGCATGCCGGGAATCATGGAGATGAGGCCGCCCAGGATGCCGGAGACACAGGCCTGCCCCTCCGTTTCGATAGCCCGGGCCGAGTAGAGGATGATGGGCACGGCGGAGACGTTGTAGAGCGCGTACTGCAGTGCGCTGACCATCCAGGCCGAATCGACCGAGATGGCGAGCTTGCCTGCCACGTCCGACGGGGTCAGATCCAGCATCACCGCCACGAAATAACTGATGAAGACCAGATAGAGCAGCACGCTCCAGAATGCCAGGACCCGCGTAATGAGATCACGGCCGAAAAACGTGAGGACGACCACGACCACGAGCATCACGAAGGCGCCGGCTCGCTCCGGCAGGCCGAACTGATCTTCGAGAATGCGCCCCGCCGCAGAGCCCATGATGGCCAGCACGAGCACGAACAGGCAGACCAGCAGCAGCTCGAACAGAAACCAGGCCCGGCCGAGCAGCAGCTTGAAGAACGAACGGTAGTCGTAGGCGTGGTAGCGCACGCAGAGCATGAGGCTCAACGCGAAGATGGCCGAAATGAGCGCCGTGGCGATGAGCTGGCCGAGAAATCCGTTGCCGATACCGTGTCGTGTGAAGAACTCCACCAGCTCCCGGCCGGTGCCGTAGCCGCCGCCGATCATCACCGATTGCAGAATGGCCCCGGGCAGCAGGTAGATCTTCAGGAGTCTCAGCATCGGTCCACGAATCCTCGAGCTTGGCGGTAGTGTACCGAACCGGGCTGGTTTGCGCGGGCGGCACAATCGAGGGAGACTCGGAACAGGTCACAGGGGGACGGGGAAGAGACGATGCACACGTTTGCAGATCCGATCGAGGCCGCCATCCGGCTAGCGCCGGACAAGGTCGGCGTCATGGACGGTGACACGCGGCTCACGTTTTCGGAGTTGCACGATCGCTGCTCGCGACTCGGTGGTGCGCTTACCCGGCTCGGTCTCAAGCGCGGGGATCGGGTGGCGATCCTGGCCGCCAACGGACACCGCTATCTCGAAACCTACGTCGGCGTACCGGCGGCGGGCTTCGTGGTGGTGCCGCTGAACACCCGCCATGCCACAGCGGAGCTGCGCTACACATTGGAGGATTCCGGCGCTCGCGTGCTGATCACGGACCGGGACCCGGGTGAGCTGGCGGCGGTGGTGGAGCACGTGGTGAGCCTGCCGGACGAGTATGACGGGCTGCTGGATGGCGCTTCCGCCGTTGCGCTTGGCAACGGCATCGTCGAGACGGATCTGGCCGGGCTCTTCTACACCGGTGGCACTACGGGCAAGTCCAAGGGAGTGATGCTGAGTCACCGCAACCTGATCGCCAACACCTATCACTACCTCGTCGCGGCGCCTCAGCGGGCGGAGGACGTCATGCTGGTCATGGCGCCGATGTTTCACGCGGCGGGGTCCAACGGCATTCTGGCCAACCTCTGGACCACCGGCTCCCAGGTGATGCTCGCGGCGTTCGATCCGGGCGCGGCGCTCGATCTGATCGAACGCCACGGCGTCACGGAAACGCTCGGTGTTCCTACCATGCTGGCAGCACTCGCCGAGGAGCAGCTCGTTCGGCCGCGCCGGACGGACAGCCTGCGCCTCATCAGCCACGGTGGCTCGCCTGTCACCACGGAGGTGCTGCGTCGGGCGCACAAGGCGTTTCCCACCGCCGAGCTGATGGAGCTCTATGGTGCGACGGAGCTGTCGCCGCTGTGCACCGTGCTGATGGGCGAGGAGCGCATGCTGGATGAGCCTCGCATCCGTTCCTGCGGCCGACCCGTGGTCGGCGACGACGTTCGGATACTCAACATCGACGGCGAGCCGGTTGAACGTGGATCGGTGGGCGAGGTGGTGATTCGTGGGCCGAACGTGATGCAGGGATACTGGAACAAGCCAGAGCAGACAGCGGCGGTGCTGAAGGACGGCGGTTACTGGACGGGTGATCTGGGTTACCTGGACGCACAGGGTTACCTGTACCTCGTGGATCGCAGCAAGGACATGATCGTCACTGGAGGGGAGAACGTCTACTGCACGGAAGTGGAAGAGGTTCTCTATCAGCATCCGGCCGTACTGGAGGCGGCGGTGTTCGGGGTACCCGACGAGAAGTGGGGTGAGGCAGTCTGGGCCGCGGTGGTTCCGCGTGCCGATCAGGCGGATGTGGATCCGCGGGTGATCATCGACTTCTGCCGGGCGCAGATCGCCGGCTACAAGGTACCGAAGGGCATCGATATCCGCACCGAGCCGCTGCCGAAGTCCGGTCCCGGCAAGGTGCTCAAGCGCGAGCTGCGTGCCCCCTACTGGGAAGGCAGAGACCGGGCCGTCAACTGACCGTGCCGGCGCAGGAAACCTACGCCACCGGGCCTCTCAGGAAGTACGTGAGCGGACTGTTCGAGGCCGCCGGCCTGGCGACGCCGATGGCGGACGTCGTGGCGGAAGGATTTCTGGAAGCGGACCTGCTCGGCTATCCGACCCACGGTATAAATCGAGTGCCGGCCAACCTGCGCTGGCTGCAGACGGGGGAAACGTCCCGATCAGGTGAACCGCAGGTCCTGACGGAGCGGAGCGCGCTGGCCAACTGGGATGCGCACCGGCTTCCTGGTCACTGGGCCATGCGCTGCGCCGTGGAACGGGCCATCCGCGGCGCCCGGGAGGCAGGGGTCTTCACGCTGACCCTGCGACGGTGCCAGCATGTGGCCTGCGTAGCGGCCGCACTGGTGCCCGTGGTGACCGCGGAGCTGATCGCCCTGGTCATGGTCAGCTCTCCCGGAGAAGCGTTCGTCAGTCCGTTCGGCGGCAGCGATCGGCTGTTCTCCAACAATCCGCTGGCTTTCACCGCGCCCGCGGATGGTGGGCCGATTCTGTTCGATGTGAGCATGGCGATCACCGCGGGTGGACAGGTGGCCCGGGCCGCGCGTCTGGGGCAGTTACTGCCGGAACCTGCGCTCAACCTGCCGGACGGCAGCGTGACCGCGGATCCCAATGCGCTGGAGCACGGCGGAGCGATTCTGCCGATGGGCGGCCGAAGTCACGGGCACAAGGGGCATGCGCTGACGCTGATGACCGAGGTGCTGAGCCAGGCGCTGGCGGGTTACGGCCGCGGTCAGGTTTCCGGCTCGAGCGAGCAGAACAGCGTGTTTCTACAGGTCATCGATCCGACAGCGTTCGGCGAACGGGCCGACTATGACCGGGAGGTCGACCATCTGGTCGCCATGGTCGAAGCCAGTCGCTCCGACGATCCGGCACGGCCGGTGCGGGTTCCGGGGCGCGCCGCCTGGCGACTCCGGGCACATCGGCTGGCGGAAGGCGTCGTGCTGGACAGCGGAATCCTGGCGGAGCTGCTGCCGTTCGGCGAAGCGGCAGGACTGCGACCGCCGCCCGCAGCTCGCTGACCGCAGTCAGGAGGTGGTCGCCGCGGCGGCCAGCGCCTCACGGAACTGCCGAAGCTGGTTGTCTGCCGGACGGAGCTGGATGAGGCGGTCGAGGTACACGAGTGCGGCCGCGTACCGACCCTGATCTCTGAGCATGGTCACGGCCGCAATCAGCAGCTGTTCGTCGTCCGGCCACTGTGTGAGCAGCTGCTCGATGACCTCGACGGCCCGTGTGCCTGCTCCGGCGTCGTTGAGCGCCACGGCCCAGGCGTAGCCGAACTGACGGCGCTCGGGAGCCAGCCTTGCCGCCGCTTCGAGCTGGGTCAGACTTTCCGATGCTCGACCCTGACGGGAAAGCCAGAGGCCGTAGGCATAGATTACGTCGGGTTCGTCTGGCGCAACGGCCATTGCTCGCTCAAGGAGCTCACCCGCCTCGCCATCGCGACCGGTCGCACGATACAGATCGGCGAGGTTCGTCAGACCTGGTACCCAGGTCGGCTGCAGCACCAGGGCTTCGCTGAGCGCCGCTTGCGCCCGGCCGGGATCGCCCATGGCGGCGTAAGCATTTGCGAGGTTGGTCAGCGTTTCCGGAAAGTCGCGGTTCAGCGACTGCTCTTCGATCCACACCGTGAGATAGGGCGCCAGCCGCGCGCGGTAGGCGGGATCCGCCTGCAGGGTCGGCAGCAGCGCGGAAACGGTCTCCTGCCGCACCGCCCGGAGCGGATCGTCCAGCAGGGGCGCCAGCAGGCGCCACCGGGAATCCGCCGTCAGGCCGGTGGCGGCCTGGGGTGCGGCCAGCCTCAGCAGGCCCTCACCTTCGCGTGCGGCGCGGATGGCATCCAGGGTATGACCCCGCTGATAGGCGCCGAGTTTTGCCAGCGCCGAGGCCCGGACCATGATGGGTTGAGCCGGGTCTGCCGCCAGCGCCGCGAGCGTCGCGTCGGTATCAGGCACGGCCATGTCGGCAGCGGCGAACGTGGCGGCGAAGTGATCGGGTCGGGACGGGCCGAACTTTTCCGCGATGACGGCAGCCGCCCATTCAGGCGTTCGCTCCTGATGACATCCGGTACAGGGCTCGGGAACGCCCAGGCTCACCGCCAGGTCCGGCCGAGGAATGCGGAAGCTGTGATCGCGCCGCTCATCGACGCCCATGTAGGTTCTGGTCGGCATGTGGCAGTTGATGCAATGGGCACCGTCGGAGCCGGGTGGGTGGAAGTGATGATCCGGCGTGTCGTAGCTGCCTGCCGCCAGCCCGGCGAACTCGTTGTCGGGCGCGCGCTGGTGACAGAAGGTGCACGTCTCGTTGCCGGGGCGCTTGAGCCCGGTGCTGTGGGGATCGTGGCAGTTGCTGCAGGTGACCCCGGCCCGATGCATTCTGCTCTGCAGGAACGAGCCGTAGACGTATACCTCATCGTCGATCTGACCGTCGACGTGATACAGGGGCTGCGTGATGAGCTGAGGCCGGTAGAAATCGAGGTAGGGCTTACCCGGACGGAAACCCTCGGCGAGCTGGGAGCGCCGGGAGTGGCAGGGTGCGCAGGTCTCGATCTCCGCCGTCTGGCTGGTCGGTGTCGACATGGCGACACCGGTCGGGTCGGACTGATGCAGAGATCCGGGACCGTGGCAGGCTTCGCAGCTTACGTCCTCGACGGCCCAGGTGGTCTGATAGGTACGCGACTCGGGATCGTAACCCTTGACCACAGCGGTGGAATGACAGTCGGCGCACTGACTGTTCCAGCGGTTCGCGCGACCGGTCCAGTGCACGGGATCGTCCGGCGCGTCGCCGTCCTCGTAGAGCGCATACCATCGCTGACCGCCGTCGGCCGCCGCCCGGCTGTCCCACGCCACAGGAAATGTCTGCAGTGCGCCGCGCTCTCCCGGAATCATGTACTGCTGCAGTGGGGTGATGCCGAAGGTGTAGCGGACCGTCAGATCAGCGGCTTGGGCATCCGGGCGGATCAGGAAACCGTCGGGGGCGTGCTCGAAGCGGACCCCGTCGAACTGCGCGGGAAACCGGCCCAGCACGGTTTCCGGGGTCGCCACCTGCAGGGCCAGATCGTGCTGGGAGCCCTGCCAGTCGCGGTAAGCCGCTGCATGGCAGGCGGCGCAGGCCTCACTGCCGACGTAGTCGGCGGGCTGAGTTGCCGTCGACTCGGTCGTGGCAACGTCCGAACCGCCGGCGGTGATCTCGCCTGCCGCATCGGTCCTGTCCCCATCGCAGCCGCCGAGCAGCAGGAATACAACCAGGACCAGCGGACCGGGGCGGGGGCAGCGCATCATGGCCGGCAAGGATATCAGGCCGGTTGGCGTTTTGCGTGCCGGCCGGGAATGCGACAATGGCGGCAACCTCGCGCCTGCGGGCAGAAGAAGTGATGGGGAATCTGGAAGACGAGTTCGCGACGCTCGCTCTCGACGTCCGGGAGCTGGTGGGTCTGCTTCAGGAAGCGGAGGAAACTTTCTGGTCTAACACCTTCTCAAGGGGTCTCAGGCAGGTCGATGCCCGTCAGCTCGCAGGTGCCACCTACATACTGGGATGCTACGGTGGTGTCGATACGTTTTCCGATCTGGTGATCGGCGCCCGATGGGCGAAGAGCGATCCGCTCAGATTCAGGAATCTCAACGCGCGGCTCAGCCAACTGCGCACCCGGACCTTCGAATCTGCTAATGCCATCGCCGCGCGGCGCAGCTGGTAGATGCTGACCGGCCGCGGGTTCAGGACGTCTGCCGAGGCTCCAGCCGGACGAAGTAGCGAGGCGGAAAGCCGGTCAGAAACCGGACCACGAATGGCAGCGGCTGAACGACGTTGTCGAGCTTGTCATGCTCTTCCGGGGTCACGTCCACCGCGACGTAGTCGCCCGTCTCGCCTTTCATGGTGACGCTGACGTCCGGATGGGCCTTGACGGCCCGGTACCAGGCACGGGGCCAGTGATTGGCTGCCACGTACAGCTTGCCGTCGCTTTCGATGGCAGCGAGCACCCGATCGTTCCGCTTGCCGTCCGCGTCCGTGGTAGTGATCACCAGGGTCGACTCGTAGGCAGGCTGGAAGTAGCCGATCAGGGACTCGAACAGGACCACGATACCCACATAGACGATCAGCAGGACGCCGACGATTTTGAGGATTTTCACCGTACTCTCTCCCGTGAGTCGGAACAGTCTAACCGGCTGCGGCGCC
>QJYB01000108.1 GCA_003247835.1 Gammaproteobacteria bacterium
CGTCGCACGGAGATTCTCTCCACTCAGGAAGACCTCTCGGTGGAGGATGTCATCATCGAAGAGGACCTGGTGGTCACAATCTCCCACCAGGGGTACGCCAAGACCCAGCCGCTCGACAGCTATCAGGCGCAGCGGCGTGGCGGCCGCGGCCGTGCGGCGACGGCGGTGAAGGACGAGGATTTCGTCGAGCACCTGCTGATCGCCAACAGTCACGACACCGTGCTTTGCTTCTCGGATTTCGGCAAGGTCTACTGGCTGAAGGTCTACCAGATTCCGCAGGCGAGCCGCGGCGCCAAGGGGAGACCGTTGATCAACATGTTGCCGCTGGAGGGCGACGAACGGATCACTACGATTCTGCCGATACGCGAGTACGACGAGGACCGCTACATCTTCATGGCCACGGCCAACGGCACGGTCAAGAAAACGCCGCTCGAGCAGTTCAGCCGCCCGCGTTCGTCGGGCCTCATTGCGCTCGAGCTCGAGGAAGGTAATACGCTGATCGGCGCCACCCTGACGGACGGTGCGAGCGACGTGCTGCTCATCACCAGTGCTGGAAAGGCCGTCCGTTTCAAGGAATCCGATGTGCGGGCCATGGGACGCACGGCGCGGGGTGTCCGCGGCATCCGGATCATGGGCGGGCAGCGCGTGATCTCGCTGATCATTCCCCAGGAAGGTGGCTTCGTGCTCACCGCCAGCGAGAATGGTTTCGGTAAGCGCTCGGCCATTGAGGATTTCCCGGTCAAGGGGCGCGGCACCCAGGGTGTCATTGCCATGCAGGTGAGCGAGCGCAACGGCGATCTGGTCGGGGCAGTGCAGGTGTTCCCCGGTGACGAGCTGATGCTGATCAGCGATATGGGCACGCTGGTCCGGACCGCGGTGGATGAGGTTTCCGTCCAGGGCCGGAATACCCAGGGCGTCAGGCTGATCAATCTCCGGGGCGACGAGTGTCTCGTTGGCGTGGCCCGCATCGAGGAGCAGGAAGAAGGCGAGGAGGCTCCGGAAGAACCATGAGTCGGGTATTCAATTTTTCGGCAGGCCCGGCCGCACTGCCCGAGGAGGTGCTGGAGCAGGCGAGAGACGAGATGCTCGACTATCGGGGTACCGGCATGTCGGTCATGGAAATGAGCCATCGCAGCCGCGCCTTCATCGACATAGCGGAGCAGGCCGAGGCGGATCTCATCGAGCTTCTGGCCATCCCGGACGATTACAAGGTGCTGTTCCTGCAGGGTGGTGCCACGACCCAGTTCGCCATGGTGCCGATGAATCTGCTGGACGGCGCGGCACGGGCGGATTACGTGAACACCGGCTCCTGGTCTACAAAGGCGATCAGCGAGGCCGGCAGGTTCTGCGACGTCAACGTGGTGGCCAGTGCCGAGTCCACGGCTTTCGATCGCGTGCCCGATTTTTCGAGCTGGACGTTCTCGTCGGACGCGGCGTATCTCCACATCTGCTCCAACGAGACCATCGGCGGGGTTCAGTTTCACGAGATTCCGGACGGGTTTTCGTGCCCGCTCGTTGCGGACATGTCTTCTGACATCCTGTCACGCCCCGTGGATGTCGGCAGGTTCGGACTCATCTATGCCGGCGCGCAGAAGAACATCGGTCCAGCAGGACTCACGGTGGTGATCATCCGCCGTGATCTGCTCGGCCGCGCCGGTCCGGGTGTGCCCAGCATGCTCGACTACGCGGTGCATGCCGAGGCCGATTCCATGTCGAACACACCGCCCACCTACGCCTGGTATCTGGCCGGTCTGGTGTTCCGGTGGCTGAAGCGGCAGGGCGGCCTCGCCGGGATCGCCGAGATCAACCGTCGCAAGGCGGCGAAGCTCTACGCCGCCATCGACGCGAGCAACTTCTACACCTCGCCGGTCGTTGCCGCGAACCGGTCGGAGATGAACGTGCCGTTCACGCTGCCGGATCCCGATCTCGACAAGGCCTTTCTGTCCGCCGCGGAGGAAGCCGGCCTCACCAACCTGAAAGGTCATCGCAGCGTGGGTGGCATGCGGGCGAGCCTTTACAACGCCGTGCCCGAGGCAGCGGTGGATGCGCTCGTTGCGTGCATGGCCGAGTTCGAGAATGACCACGGTTGACCCCGGCAAGCTCAAGACGCTGGAAGCGGTCCGTGAGCGCATGGACACCATCGACCGCGAGCTCACCCGGCTGCTGAACGATCGCGCTGCATGCGCGCTGCGGGTGGGTGAGATCAAGCTGGCCGAATCCGGTGGCGAGGCGCCCGTGTTCTACCGGCCGGAGCGGGAGGCACAGATCCTGGCACGGATTCAGGCCGACAATCCGGGACCGCTGCCGAATGCCGAGCTGGCCAGCCTGTTCCGGGAGATCATTTCCTGCTGTCTGAGTCTGGAGCAGCCGCTGACGGTCGCCTATCTGGGCCCGGAGGGCACCTACACCGAAACGGCGGCGGTCAAACAGTTCGGCCATTTCGCGCGCACCCGATCCATGGCTTCCATCGACGAGGTCTTCCGTGAGGTGGAGTCCGGCGGTGTGCACTATGGGGTGGTGCCGGTAGAGAATTCCACCGAAGGCATGGTGAACCACACACTCGACTGCTTCATGGACTCCGAGCTCGTGATCTGCGCCGAGGTGGAGCTGGCGATTCATCACGCGCTCATGATCGGCATGGACGCCGGGGATGTACCCATCGAGGAAATCGTCTCCCACTCCCAGTCGCTCGCTCAATGCCGCGGCTGGCTGGATGCACACTATCCGGGTGTGCCGCGCATTCCGGTGAACAGCAATGCGGAAGCCGCGCGCCTCGTTGCCGACGCGACCGACGGCAGGAACCGGGCGGCGATCGCCGGCGAGATGGCGGCACAGCGCTACGGCCTGAGAATTCTCGCCAGCAGCATCGAGGATCACGCGGACAACAAGACCCGGTTCCTGGTCATCGGCAGGCAGAAGGTCGGGCCGAGCGGGCGTGACAAGACGTCCATCCTGGTGTCCACCCGCAACGAGCCCGGCGCCCTGTATCAGGTGCTCGGACCGTTCCACAACCACGGTATCAGCCTGACGCGCATCGAGACCCGACCGGCCAAATCCGGATCCTGGTCCTACGTCTTCTTCATCGACTTCGACGGCCACCAGAGCGAGGAGGCCATCCAGCGGGTGCTGGACGAAGTGCGGAAGGTGGCGATGGAGGTCCGCTCGCTCGGGTCCTATCCGCAAGCGGTGGTGTGAGCATGAACGACGACTTCAAGCGGCAGCTCAAGGGGCCCGTGCACCCCGGCATCGCCGGTCTGACACCGTACCGGCCCGGCAAGCCCATCGAGGAGCTCACCAGAGAGCTCGGCATCACGGATGTGATCAAGCTGGCGTCCAACGAGAATCCCCGTGGACCGGGTCCACTCGTGCTCGAGCGCCTGGAGCGGGCGGCAAGGGAGCTGTCGCGCTATCCGGACGGCGGCGGTTTTGCGCTGAAACAGGCGCTGTCGAGAACGCTGGGTGTTGCGCCCGCGCAGCTGACCCTGGGCAACGGCTCCAACGACGTGCTCGATCTGGCAGCCCGGATCACCGTGCTGCCCGGCGCGGAAGCCGTGGTGTCCGCCCACGCGTTCGTGGTCTACCGGCTGGCGGTGGTGAGCTGCGGGGGCGCGCTCGTCGAGGTACCGGCAAAGGATTACGGCGCCGACCTGCCCGCCATGGCGGCTGCGATCACCGAGCGCACGGCCATCGTCTTCCTCGCCAATCCGAACAACCCCACCGGCACCTGGGTCACGGAACCGGCCCTCGTCGACTTTCTGGAAGCCGTGCCGGAGCGTGTCTGGGTCGTGCTCGACGAAGCCTACGCCGAGTATGTGGAAGAGGCGGCCTATCCGGACGGCGTGGCCCTGCTCGAGCGCTATCCCAACCTGATCGTCACCCGCACGTTCTCCAAGATCCACGCGCTTGCAGCACTCAGGATCGGCTATGCGGTTTCTTCTCCGGCGATCGCGGACCTGATGAACCGGGCCCGGCAGCCCTTCAACGTCAACGCCCTGGCACTGGCTGCGGCAGAGGCGGCGCTCACCGATCAGGAGTTCGTCAGCACCTCCCGGACACTGAATCGGGAAGGCAAGGCGACCCTCGTGCGCGGCTTCGAGGAACTGGGCCTCGAGTACATCCCCTCGGCGGGTAACTTCCTCGCGGTGGCGGTACCGGATGCGCCGCGCGTCTACCAGGCCCTGCTCGAGGAAGGTGTCATCGTGCGGCCCATCGGCGAGTACGGTCTGCCCGATCACCTGCGGGTCAGCATCGGCCTGCCCGAGGAGAACGCCCGGTTCCTCGCCACGCTGAGACGCGTGCTGGCGGCGCGTTGAATTCGTCTCTGCCAGACCGACATCGAGCTTGGCCGGCGAGCTGACCATCGTCGGCATGGGCCTGATCGGTGCGTCCTTCGCGCTGGCGGCACGACAGCATTTTTCCCGCGTTTCCGTTCTGGATCCGGACGATGGTCATGTCGCCTATGCGCTTGCCGGCAGTATCGCCGATACCCGGGTCACCGAGGTGCCTGCCACTGCGGAAGCCGTGCTGCTGGCCTGCCCGAGCGACCACATCGCAGGGTGGGTGGTGGCTCTGGCAGACCATCCCGGAACGGTCTTCGACACCGGCAGCGTCAAGGGCGCCATCATCGACGAGGTCGAGGCCAGCCTCGGCGCCGTGCCTCGTAACTTCGTACCGAGTCATCCCATTGCCGGACTGGAGCGGAGCGGACCCGAAGCGGGCAGCGCTGATCTCTTTCTCGACAGAACCGTGATCCTGACCCCCGTCACGGCTACGGACCCGGCACGGACGGAGCGTGTCCGGAGCTGGTGGGAAGCGACGGGTGCGGTGGTGGAACGGATGGAGCCCGGTCTGCACGACGCGATCTACGCGCGCACCAGCCACCTGCCGCACCTCATCGCCTTCGCCTATCTGCTCGGCATCGCGGATGCGGATCTGGCACATACCGGTGGCGGATTCCGGGACTTCAGCCGCATCGGCGGTTCGGATCCGGACATGTGGACGGCCGTCTTCGGCAGAAACCGGGCGGCACTCCTGGACGCGCTGGACACCTTCGAGATGCACCTCGACGAGTTCCGGCGGGCTCTGGAGTCGGACGACCTGGACCGCTGCCGTGTACTGATCGCCGATGCCCGCACCCGGCGGGAGCGGCTCGGGTGACGGGGCGCGTTCCCGTCATCGCCATCGACGGGCCGAGCGGCTCCGGCAAGGGAACCATTGCGGAGCTGGTGGCGAGCCATCTCGGCTGGCACCTGCTGGACAGCGGCGCGCTGTACCGGATCGTCGCTGCCGTGGCACTCACCCGGCAGATCCCGCTCGATGACGAGACGGCGCTCGCGGCCATGGCGGCCGGGCTCGAGATCCGGTTCGACAGCGGGGCTGTGCTGGTCGACGGCGAAGATCTCACGGGCGAGATCCGTACCGAGCCCGTCAGTCGGGCGGCATCCCAGGTGGCCGCCATCGGCGCCGTCCGGGCCGCGATTCTCGAAGCCCAGCGCGCCATGCGCCGTCCACCGGGCCTGGTGGCGGACGGCCGGGACATGGGTACGGTGGTCTTTCCCGACGCCGAGCTCAAGATCTACCTCGACGCGAGCGCCCTGGTCCGTGCCGAACGCCGGTATAACCAGTTGAAAAACAAAGGGTTGAGTGTTAACTTCCGCGCCCTTCTCGCAAACCTGGAAGATCGGGACGCGAGAGACAAGGAGCGCGCGGTCTCTCCCCTCGTGCCTGCGCCGGATGCGTTGATCATCGACAGCACCGATCTCGGTATCGAGGAGGTGCTGGACAGGGTTCTCGCGGAAGTCCGGATCAGACACCTGAACTGATCGCGCTGTGTTCAACCTCGACATGGTCCCGCCATGTCTACAAACAGCACCGGCCCCTCCTTTAGTGCCGGCCGGTGGGGAAGAATCGATCAAGTCATGAGTGAAAGTTTTGCCGAGCTCTTCGAGGAGAGCCTCAACACCATCGAAATGGCCCCCGGATCCATCGTGACCGGAACGGTGGTGGAAATAGACAACGACTGGGTGGTGGTGCACGCCGGACTGAAATCCGAAGGCGTCATTCCCAGAAATCAGTTCGTGAACGAAGCAGGTGAGTTCAACCTGAAAGTAGGCGACCAGGTGAAGGTCGCCATGGAAGTCGTGGACGACGGCTGGGGCGAAACCCGCCTGTCCCGGGAGAAGGCCCGCAGGGCGGAATCCTGGCAGATGCTGGACGACGCGTTCTCGAAGAACGAGGTGGTCACCGGCATCATCAACGGTAAGGTCAAGGGCGGCTTCACCGTGGACATCTCCGACATCCGCGCCTTCCTGCCCGGCTCCCTGGTGGACATCCGTCCCCTGCGGGAGACGGCGCACCTCGAAGGCAAGCCGCTGGAGTTCAAGGTCATCAAGCTGGACCAGAAGCGCAACAACGTGGTGGTGTCCCGTCGCGCGGTGCTGGAGGAAGAGAACAGCCACGAGCGCGAAGCGCTGCTGTCACAGCTCCAGGAAGGTCAGACCGTCAAGGGTATCGTCAAGAACCTCACGGACTACGGCGCGTTCGTCGACCTGGGTGGCGTGGATGGTCTGCTGCACATCACCGACATGGCCTGGCGGCGCATCCGTCATCCGTCGGAGATGGTCAACGTCGGTGACGAGGTGGACGTCAAGATTCTCAAGTTCGATCGCGAGAAGAACCGGGTGAGCCTCGGTATGAAGCAGCTCGGCGACGATCCTTGGGTCTCGATCACCAAGCGCTATCCGGAAGGATCCCGGGTCATGGCCACCGTCACCAACCTGACGGACTATGGCTGCTTCGCCGAGATCGAGGAAGGTGTGGAAGGCCTGGTGCACGTCTCGGAGATGGACTGGACCAACAAGAACATCCATCCCTCCAAGGTCGTGCATGTGGGCGACGAGGTCGAGGTGATGATCCTCGACATCGACGAGGAACGCCGTCGTATTTCGCTCGGCATAAAGCAGTGCCGTCCGAACCCCTGGGAGGAGTTCGGTGTCACCCACGCCAAGGGCGACCGCATTTCCGGGCGGATCAAGTCCATCACGGACTTCGGTATCTTCATCGGTCTGGATGGTGGTATCGACGGCCTGGTGCATCTCTCCGACATTTCCTGGAACGAGCCTGGTGAAACTGCCGTGCGTCGTTACTCCAAAGGCGAGGAAATCGAGACGGTCATTCTCTCCGTCGACCCGGAGCGCGAGCGGATCTCTCTCGGCATCAAGCAGCTCGACCAGGATCCGTTCACCGACTACACGGCCGTGCACGATCGGGGCAGCATCGTCAGAGGTGTGATCCGCGAAGTGGAGCCGAAAGAAGCCATCATCGACCTGGCGGAAGATGTGGTGGGTATCCTCAAGGCCTCCGAGATCAGCATCGACCGCGTGGAAGACGCGCGCAACGCGCTGACCGCCGGTGAGGAGATCGAGGTGAAGGTGATCAGCATCGATCGCAAGAACCGTACCGTGGGTCTGTCCGTCAAGGCGAAGGATATCGACGACGAGCGCGCTGCCGTTCGCGAGCATCGCAGCAAGGAGTCGGAGCGCCCGGGGGCCCAGACGCTGGGCGACCTGATCAAGGCGCAGATGGATCAGAACGCGGAGAGCTGAAGCCATCCCGCGCGGCCCGGGCACGGGCCGCGCGTCCTGCGCCTGGTCGGTCGATGGCGAGCGCCGCCCGTCAGGGTGCCGGAAGCGTCCATAACGCGCATACAAATGCGACTAAAAAAGCTATAAAAATCAAAGACAAAAGCTTTATCATCCAACCATGACGAAATCCGAGCTCATCGAGATCATCGCCGCCAAGCAGAGCCAGCTGTCCGTGAAGGACGTGGAGCTGGCGGTGAAGACCCTCATTGAGCAGATGTCCGAGACGCTGGCGGCCGGGGAGCGGATCGAGATCCGCGGCTTCGGCAGCTTCTCCCTGCACTACCGGGCACCACGGATCGGCCGCAATCCGAAAACCGGTGAGTCGGTGGGACTGGCCGGCAAGTACGTCCCGCACTTCAAGCCCGGTAAGGAGCTGCGCGACCGGGTCAACCAGGGCATGGAACACGATCTGCATCCTGCTGGTGGGTCCGGTGCGACGGAGGCGGACGGGTCGTCGGACGGCACCGGTAAACGGACCTCCAGCAGCGCCATGGCACCGGGTAGTCGGATCGAGTAGGCAGGCGGTGAGCTGGCTGGCAAGACTGTTCTGGGTATCCCTCGCCGTCGTCTTCTTCTTCCTCGCCGCGCTCGCCGTCAATCAGGATCCGGTCGTACTTCACTTTCTCACCTGGCAGACACCTTCTCTCAGCGTGTTCTGGTGGCTGCTCGCGGCATTCGGTCTGGGACTGCTGCTCGGCCTGCTGGGCATCACCGTGCTCACCACCCGTCTCAGCCTTAAGAACCGGAAGCTGTCCAGGCAGCTCGGTCACGCGGAACAGGAGCTGCACCGGGTGCGGAACCTGTCTCTGCAGGACTAGGCCGGTGCCGGGTGCTCTCCGACGCGCACAACGCTGAGAAGAGGCGGATGCACGCCTGACAGACATGCCTGACAACGTTGCCCTTTACCTGCTGCTGGTCCTTGCTCTGGGCATCGGCTACCTGCTTGGCCGCCGGGAGCGGCGCAGGCGTCCGCGGGAGATCGGCATGGTGGCCGAAGACTACTTCAAAGGTCTCAATCACCTGCTGAACGAGCGCCATGATCTGGCCATCGACACCTTCGTCGAGCGCATGGCCGTCGACAACGACACCGTGGATACCCACCTGGCGCTCGGTTCACTGGTCCGCCGCCGTGGCGAGGTGGACAAGGCCATCCGCATCCATCAGAACCTGCTCGCCAGACCGGTGCTGTCCGCGGAGCGTCGCACCCAGACGGAGCTCGAGCTGGCCCGGGACTACCTCGTGGCAGGTCTGCTCGGCCGTGCCGAGAACCTGCTGAAGGAGCTCGCAGGCAGAAATGGCAGCGAGAAGCAGCTCGCTCAGGAGCTCCTCCTCGAGATCTACCAGCGGGAGAAGGAGTGGGATAGTGCCGTCGCCATCGGGCGTGAGCTCGCCCGCCAGGACCGAAGGTTCCGTGGCCAGCTGGCGCACTTTCAGTGTGAGCTGGCCGTCAAGTCGCTGGCTGCGGGTGACGTCCGTGGCGCACAGGCGGCGGTCGGCAAGGCCACCCGCTTCGATGCCGGCTGTGCGCGTGCCTGGCTGGTCGGCGCGGAGGTCGCCTATGCGGAGAGGCGTTACCGTGAGGTGCAGCGTCAGCTGTCACGGGCCCGCGACCTGGACCCGACGCTCGCCCAGGAAACCCTGCCGCTCTACCAGAACGCGAGTGACGAGCTGGGCGACCAGGCCGGGTTCATCACCTACCTTCGGGGGTGTCTCAAGCAGGCGCCGGTGCTGCCAGTGGTGGAGCTGCTCGCCGCCGACGTGGAGCAGCGGGAAGGTCGGGAAGCGGCGGATGCCTTCGTGGTGGAACAGCTGCTGCGCAACCCGAGTCTCGGCGGCTTCGTTACCCTGCTGAACCGCCTCGATCGGAGTGGACAGCCCCTGCCGCCGGAGCAGCTCACCCTGGTGCGGCGGTTTTCGGTTTCGCTTCTGCAGCGCCAGTCGTCGTACCGGTGCCGGAACTGCGGATTCAGCGGCAAGACCCTCATCTGGCAGTGTCCCAGCTGCCGGACGTGGGGCAGCATCAAACCTGTCATCTACAGCCAGAAGGAGGATGCCTGACGGCAGGACGGGTTTCCCGCGTACGCGGTCCCGGGACAGGTACTGCTGCCCGGGCGACGAGGGGCGAGCGAGCATGTCGATCCCTTGTCACAACGTAAGGAGCTACACATGTCCTTTCGCAATCTGCTCGGCGCCCTCGGCCTGACGATGATCTGCCTGGCCCAGGCCGCCTTCGCCGGACCTGACTCCGTGAACGTGAACGCGGCGGACGCGGAAACCCTTGCTTCGGTGCTCGACGGGGTGGGCCTGGCCCGCGCCCAGGCCATCGTCGAGTACCGCAAAGCCAATGGGTCCTTCCAGGACGTCTACGACCTCGCCAACGTCAAAGGTATCGGCGATCGCACCATCGAGCTCAACGAGGATCGTATCCGTCTGACCGATTGACCCGCGCTCCCGGCAGGCCGGATGTCGGATCCGGCTGGATCCGGTCGGATCCGGTTGGATCCGGTCTGTCCGGCTCCCGCCTAAAGCCGTGCCGCGCCGGCACCGGCAATCCGGCCGAACACGGCGCCCGAAGTGAGCCCCGTGCCGCCGGGATAGTTGAAGTAGAACAGTCCGCCCACCAGTTCGCCGGCGGCATAGAGGCCGGGAATGGGCTCGCCGTTCTGGGCACAGACCCGGGCGGACGGGTCCACGTGCAGCCCGCCGAAGGTGAAGGTCACACCGCAGGTCACGCCGTAGGCTTCGAAGGGTGGGGTGTCCAGCGGATTCGCCCAGTTGCTTTTCGGCACGGCGAGATCGCGGGTCCCGCGGCCATCTCTGACCGACGGGTCGAAGGTGACGTTTGTGTCCACGGATCTGTTGAAAGCCTCGATGGTCCGCAGCAGGTTGTGCCCATCGACCCCCTCCATCTTCGCGGCGAGCCCGGCGAGGTCGTCTGCGCGAACGCGTGTCACTTCCCGGATCCGGTACTCGTCGCGAAGCAGGGGTATGACCTTGCCATCGAAGATCTGCCAGGCCGTCTGCTGGGGTTGGGCCAGTATCTCGGCACCGTACTTTGCATACGTGTAGTTGCGGAAGTCGGCGCCTTCGTCCAGGAAACGCTCGCCCCGGTTGTTGACCAGAATGCCGAGCGGATACGAGTGCTTCTGAAACCCGTCCCCCACGGCGAGATCACCGTATTCCGGCGCATTCAGGTCCCAGGCCACGGCGTGGCAGCCGGACCAGTGGCCGCGGGCGGCAGCGCCTACGTCCAGGGCCATACGGATACCGTCGCCCGTATTGAACCGGGTGCCGCGAACGCGGGCCAGATCCCAGCCGGGTCCGAGATATCGCGCCCGCCAGTCCGGGCTCGACTCGAATCCACCACAGGCCAGCACGACCGCATCGGCATGGAAATCGTCGGGGCCGTCCGGTGTGTCCGCGGCGACGCCGCGGACGTGACCCCGCTCGATGATGAGTCGGGTAGCCCGGGTATCGTAGCGGATGACCACGCCGTGCTTCCGGGCGATTCCGGTCAGCGATTCCACCAGACCCGGACCGCCACCCCAGGCCTCGACGGTCAGCCCACCCCAGAATCGAACCCGACCGTCCACCTCGAAGGACTGACGACCGTAGAGCGGCAGAAAGCGAACGCCTTCGGCACGCATCCAGGCCAGGGTTTCAAAGCTCCGCTCCACGAGCACCTCGGCCAGCGCCGGATCGATCCGATAATGGGTGACGCGTCCCAGGTCATCGTAGAACTGCCCGGCGCTATAGCTGCCGAAGTCCGTGCGCGCGATCTCGTCCGCCGTCAGATCGGGCATCAGTACCTTCAGATCGTCGACGCCGTCGTAGACGACCCGCATGGCACCCGCAGTGAACCGTGAGTTACCACCCGCGAGAGGTTCCGGAGCGCGTTCGAGGAGCGTGACCCTGGCGCCTTCGCCGGCGGCACTGATGGCGGCGGTCAGCGCGGCGTTGCCGCCGCCGACGACGATGACGTGAGCTCGGGTCTGCATGGTTCAGCGCCCCTTTGCCGCTGCGAACGCCGTCACGATGGATTCCGCGTCAAGTTTGCCCCCGTACCCCAACCGTCATAGTCTTGCCGAGACTACCACAGGGGGAAAGGTGAGCATTCCGAGGACCGCTTTCGCCATGGTCCAGACAGGCAATCGAACGCTTGTCCCGAAGGACCTGGCCATCCCGGACATCGACGCTGACTCCGCGCTTCTGAAGCTGGAAGCCTGTGGTATCTGCGGCAGCGACTACGAACAGTTCGAGGGTCTGCTGCGGACGCCGACACCGGTGGTGCCCGGCCACGAGCCGCTCGGCACCATCGCCCGTATCGGCGACCGGGCGGCGGCGCGCTGGGGCGTGGATGTGGGAGACCGGGTAGCCGTGGAAACCATGATCTCCTGCCGTCACTGTGCCCATTGCCTTGGCGGCAGCTACCACCTGTGTGACACGCGCAAGATCTACTCCTACATTCCTACGACGGAGGCGCCCGGCCTCTGGGGTGGCTACGCTCAGTACATGTACCTGCATCCCAACTCGGTGGTGCACCGGGTGAGCGCGGCGTTGTCGCCGCAGATCGCCGTGATGTTCAATCCCCTGGGTGCGGGTTTCCGATGGGCTGTGGAGATGCCGGACACCCAGCCGGGCGATACGGTGGTGATCCTCGGACCCGGGCAGCGGGGGCTGGCAAGCGTTATCGCCTGCCGGGAGGTAGGAGCGGGGACCATCATCGTCACCGGACTCGCGGCGGACGCGAAGAAGCTCGAGCTGGCGCGGGCGTTCGGCGCCGATCACACCATCGATGTGGACAACGAAGATGCGGTGCGGCGGGTTAAGGAGCTGACCAATGGCCGAGGCGCCGACGTTGTGGTCGATGTGAGTGCCTATGCCACGCAGCCGGTCGTGGACGCGTTGTCCATGGTGCGTACAGGCGGACGGGTGGTGCTTGCCGGCGTCAAGGGATTCCGTCCCGTGGAAGGTCTTGTCTCGGATCTGATCGTCATGAAGGAAATACGCATCATGGGGGCCATCGGCGTCACCTCGACCGGCTACCGGAGCGCCATCCGGCTGCTGGAATCGGGCCGGGTACCGGTAGAGCGGATGCACACCCATGATTTCTCCCTGTCGGATGCGGAGCTGGCCATCCGCACGCTGGCAAGGGAGATACCGGACGACGAGTCAATCCACTCCTGCCTGGTGCCGGAGTTTTAGATCGCTCACTGATGCGGACATGAAACCGAGTATGGAGGACAGGCAATGAACGCCACGGTGAAGAAAGAGATTCCGTTCGACGAGCGGATTGCCCGGGGATTCGTCGGCTCCCGCGGTGGTGGCGGGCTGGTCGAGTTTCTGGGTATCGAAATCACCGGGGCCGAGCCGGGCACCATGACGGGTCGCTTCGAGGTGCGCGACGAGCTGCTGACGCCCATGGGCAACATGCACGGCGGCGTCCTCAGCGCGTTCTGCGATCACATGCTGGGCTGCGTCTGCTATCCGGCCATGAAGAAAGGGCAGTGGGCGGCGACCACCGAGTTCAAGATCAACCTCACCGCACCGGTAACCGGTGGCGAGGTGGAAGCGCGGGCGGAGATCGTCAATATGAGTCGCACCCAGGCGGTTGTCCGCATCGACGTGTTCAACGACGGCCGTCTGGCCGCCATGGCCCAGGGGACGGTCACGATCCGGGATCCCCGTTGAAAAGTTCAGCGAGGTCCGACCGCTCCCACCGGCTGCACCTGCTCGCTTCGCTCGCGGTGCTGACGCTGGCGGCGGGTTGTGGTTCCGTGCCCCTGGACCCGGCGGCGCCGAACCAGTTCGACCTGAACGGTCTCTGGGTGCTGGATGCGGACCGCTCTGACACCGCGCGACCGCGCGGCAGCCGTTTTCTCACTCAGGACTTTCCGCTGCTGGTCACCCGGGAGATGCGTATCGAGCAGGATTCCCGGTCCATGGGCATCGAGTACGAGGGTGGCAGCTACCGGGACGTCACCTGGGGCGACCGGCGATGGGGGATTTGGGAAGTGCGTGCAGGATGGAAAGACGGTGGTCTGTACATCTTCTCGGAAGCGCCGGACATTTCCGCCGTGGAAATCTGGCGGCTGTCCGAAGATGGTGACGAGCTCACCATCGACATAACGGTCAGGGGCGAGGCGGATGGGCGCTATCAGCGCGTGTTCACCCGATCACTGGAAATCTGACCCGGCGGACAGATTCTCCTCGTCCAGCCGACGCAGCGACTCTTCCGCGAGAACACGCCACACCGGCAGGATGGCCCAGTTTCGGGCGTTGACCAGATAGCCGCGGGATCTTGTGTCGCCGATGAGCCGGTAGGCCTCTCCCAGGTAGTAGTTGACGAGGGCGGCCCACGGTGCCCGACTGTAGGCCACCCGTATGTAGTTCACCGCTTCCCCCGGCCGACCCGTGTACAGATAGGCCAGACCCAGCCCGAGCACTCCGTCGAAGCGTGTCGGGTCACGCTGCAGGGCGTGGCGGTACAGCGTCCGCGCCTGCTCCCAGCGCGCACGGCATCCCTCGCCGAGCTCGAACAGGCACTCCCACACCAGGAGGTCCGCCGTCAGTATGCCCGCCGGTGGGTCATCTGGGTCCACCTTCAGCGCGGCGGCGGTGAACTGTTTCGCTACGTCGATCTGGTCGGCGGCCTGGGCAATCCGGGCGCGTGTGACAAGCAGGTCGACGTCGTCAGGCCGTTCGGCCATCCAGGGTGAGAGAAGGCGCAACGCCTCGTCGGGATTCTGTAGCAGAATCGCTCTGGCGAGCTCGAGGTCCCGCTCCGATTCGCTGAGACACCGGTACCGCGTCGGAATCTCCGCTGGTGCCTTACTCGGCAGTGTGACGGGCCGCGGTGGTGAGCGCAGGTAGCGTTGCAGCGTACGCAGAAGGGATTTGAGTGTCTTGTCCAGGTAAACCGGGAGTGATGCATCCCGTTCCGACAGAAAGCTCTCTAGTCGGGTGCCGGCAATGGTTCTGTCCGGCAGCGTTTCGAAGTAGAGGTAGTGGGTGAGCAGCCACGACCAGTCATAGAACGCATCGATCTTGGCCTGGGGCCAGTCCTCCACCAACGTGGTCGAAAGGGTCTGGCTCAGCATGCTCCTTGGCGACGGACCTCCCTGTGGGTCGTGCGCTCGGGCACGCAGTCGCTCGAGCGGCAGCTCACCCACCACCGCGGTGGTTGCCTCGAACCGCGTCTGGCCGAGCAGACTCGCCAGTCCCTCGTCGAACCAGAGCGGCAGGCTCACGTCCAGACGGCTGCGGAGCAGGTAGTGGGCGTACTCGTGCAGGGTGGTATCGGCGAGGTCGTTGCCGTCCGGTCCGACCAGCAGCCGGTTCGTCTGCAGGGAGGGCTGCATGAAAGCGGCGAACTTCCGTTTGCCGGTGAGGATCCGGAAATCGTCCCGACGGCTGAAGACGATGATCTTCAACGCGGCCGGCTGACTGACCGGCGTGCCTGGCAGGAACGGCTCGGCCAGAGGGCCGAAGCGATCTAGCAGACCGAGCAGCGCCGACTGGTCCTGCTCAGGCAGGTCGCTGACCAGGTGGAAGTCCGACGTTACCGTGGCACACCAGGTGCCGAGCGTGCGGGCCGACGAGCTCTGCGCCATCAGGGTCAGCAGGACGGCCGCCGCCATCCCCCAGCCTGCGGACGGTTTCCGCCGGCGGGTGGTGATCGGTAAGCTAGGGCTCCATCCGTCAGCTTCGTTGAGCGCAGCGTGTCCCACGAATTCGGTATCAGGTGGTTGTGTTTCGGCGTCCTGTTCGCGCCGATTCCCGTCGACGCGGAAGTATCCGTACCCGGTACGGCAGAGCTGCCGGCCATGCACTGCATGGCCGAGCAGACCGGTGGATTCCACGACTACGCCGGCGGTGCGGAGCGCTACGAGCCCGCGCTCTTTCATCCGCAGTCGTTCCGGCTTGAGACGAACCTTGTGTTCATGATGAATCTGGCGGGAGAGGAACGGAACGCAGACCTCTACCTGACGATGACACGTGAGCTCAAGGGCCCCGACGGCGATCCTGCGGTCGAGACCAGCGAGCTGGAGTGCCGGCGCGTTCGTGGCGCCAGTGACGCTTATGGGTTCAGCTGCGTGAACCTGCCCCCCTCCGAGATGCTCCTGATCAATGCCCAGTCGCTGCGGTTCACGCGAACGTCAGTGGGTGGTTGGACTTTCGCGGGTGCCACCGACGCCCACGAAGGTGACTCCATCTTCGTGGAGTATGGTCAGTGCGAAGCCCTGGATCCGCCGTAGCACTCCGGCCCGGCGGTCCGCGTTACTCCGCTTCTTCGAGCGCCGCGACGTCGTCCAGAATCGCTTCGAGGTCCGGCTCCAGCTTGGCAGCCTGCTCGTCGACTGGCTTTTCGGCGGTGACGTCGATGAGCTCCAGGTTCTGGATGCGCTCCTTGACGTCCAGCGAGTAGACCTTGACCACGGCTGTTGTGGTGTCGGCCCAGACGGCGCCAGTGACGATGCACAATGCTGCAAAGATCAGCGTTCTCATGCGGATGTCTCCTTTGCGGGTTGAGGATCTTGGGATCCGGCGTGATCCCAGATACCGTTTTCGTTGATCGAGTAGATGAACCGGTAGCGATGTCTGGATCCGCGGCGGATGGTGTTGTCCGACTCGAGCAGCAGCACCTCGCCGTCGAAGCGTACCGCCAGCACGGCGTGGTAGCCGTGGGACTCCCCATCCCACGTGACGACGACACGCAGATCGTCCGTCGCGAATCCCAGCCGTCGCAGCAGATAGTATTTGGTGGTGGCGTAGTCTTCGCAGTCGCCGCCGCGCCGGACGAACTCCTCCAGCGTCGCCCAGCGGCTGCGGTAGGTGAGCGGCTCCCCTGCCAGCGGCGTTTCAATCTGCTCCGTACGGTCGTTACGGTAGCGCTTCCGGTTCACGTAGTGATTGATGAGCGAGATCTGCCGGTAGCCGTCCAGTGTCGCGGCACTCGTGAGCAGACGGCGCAGACCGCGGTAGTAGGAAGGGCAGCGATCCTCGTCTGCAAGGCAGGCATCCAGCAGCGGTGCCTGGGCCCGCTCCCGGCCCATGGTGGCCGACCACTCGGGCATGAGGGTCGCAGCGCCGAGGTAGCCGGTTTCGTCGAAGGGGTACGGTCTGCCCGCGTGCGCCGTCGTGGCTGCCAGTGCGATCAGCAGGACGACGGTCAGCCCCACGCAATGGAACGGCGTGGTGCCGTCAGAACTGTGAGTCGAGCGGGTCACCCGCATCGCACCCTCCGCATGGCGGGCCCCCCGGCCCGTCATCTCTCCCGTGGCGTCCATCGTCGCGCAACGTTCCAACCAGTGCAAACGCTTCCGGGGGGTCGGCCGACCTGCCCGGACCCGGGTGATCGAAGAGCTGGTTGATTGTCGGACAATCCGCGCTAGGGATCGGGACTGGTCCTTTGTTGTCCAACTTCTACCCCGGCGCTAACATCCGAGGAAGGACGGAGAGACGGTTCATTGAGGGTCTTACGCGAGCCACACGTGAAAGTGACGGCTGCTTTTCTGGCCGTCGTGGTGCTGTCTGCGTGTGCAACCGGGATCACCCACCGTCCGGCGCCGCCTGCCGATCGTGCCGGCCTGCTCAGCGGCGAAGCGGTGTTCGGCGAGGTGGTCAGCACCGATGCGATCGAGTCACTGGACATCCTCGCGGTGAGCGACTCGATGAGTGCGTTCGTCGACACGGTGGTGGCTGAATCACGGATGCCCAACATCAAGTTCCGGCGCCTGCTGAAAGGTCTGGCCGACTACGGCTATTTCGGGCACACCTACGTAGCGGACATCACCCGAACGGCGTCCGATACCTTCGAGCGCAAGTCCGGCAACTGTCTCTCCTACACCAACATGTTCATCGCCCTGGCCCGCGAAGCGGGTCTGGACGCGCGCTATCAGATCGTCGACGTGCCGCCGAGCTGGGATGCGGATGCCGGCTACCTGATCCGCTACACCCACGTGAACGTGCTCATGAAGGGAATCGAAATCGACCCGCTCTACGGCAGGGACACGAGCGTGGACTTCAACGACGTGCTGCCGGAACCAGACTATCCCCGCAGGACGATTTCCGACCGGGACGCGACCGCACTGTTCTATGCCAACCAGTCCGTGAACATGCTGCGCAACGGCGAGCTGCGCGAAGCATTCGTCTACCTCAAGAAATCCATCGAGCTGGATCCTGACAACCCGAATCTCTGGATCAACCTCGGTGCCTTCTATGCCAAGCAGGAGCGCTTCCAGCAGGCCCTGGATGCCTACCTGGTCGCGCTCCACGAAGACCCGGGGAGTCGGGGGGCCGTCTCCGGCCTGGCGCGGGCCCATTACCTCATGGGCAACTTCGAGGAGGCCGCGCAGTACGAGGCTCAGGCACGCCGCTATCGGGACAGCAACCCCTACTACCACTACGCCGTCGCTCAGGCCGAGTACGAGCAGGACCACTACGATCAGGCGCTCGAGGCCATCAACACGGCCATCGGTCTCAAATACCGAAATGGCCGATTTCACTTCCTGAAGGGTCTCACCGAGTACAAGCTCGGCGACTACGAGCACGCGCAGGACAGTTTCCGCCGCGCCGCTCGCTACGGTAACTACCGGGACCTGAAACAGCGCTACGTCAGCGATCTGGCGAGGGCCGTGCCGCTGGGCTGAGCCCCGTCCGGGCCAGCATCAGTTCACGGCGTATACCAGATCGGTGCCGTGTAGCCGCGTTCCTGAATGGTCATGCGCGTACCGGGCAGCGGCTCGGTGCCGAAGCGCGCCGCGTCGTAGGCCGTCCACCGGGGCGTGGGAATCTCCATCACCCGGGCATAGTAGAACGCCGCCTGCTTGGGATCGAACTCCGGGTCCGTCCACACCGTGATGAGCTCGGTGGCGCCGATGGTGTTGGTGTAGGTCGCCCGCGCCACGTCCACCGTGCTGCCGACCGCCGGGAGCTTGCCGTCAGCACCCTTCCTACGGGTATCCGGGGTGCTCCAAACCACGTCGTAAACCTTTTCCCGAACCTGGCCTTTGGCGTCGAGCCAGCCCTTGACCACCTGGATGCGGTCCAGATTGGCGCCGAGCGGATCGCGTAACGCGGCGACCAGAAAGTTGGGTGCCGCCGCGCTGCCCGCAGCGTTGTTGAGATCACCGCCCATCGGTACGCCCTTGGCGTAGCCGATGTGGGCAGGCAGGCGGTCGTAGGCATCTTCCGCCTTGAAGGTCCAGCCACCGAAAAAGCGTACGATCATCCGTGAGCCGGTGGTCGCGTAGGTCTCGCGGCGCTCCATGGCGTCGAACAGCGCCTCGCGGGTGTTGTCCGTCGCCCAGACGGCCGCGTAGCCGGACGCGGCAACTTCCCAGTCCATGACCGTCACCCCCGTCTGCTTGTTGGCGAAAAACGTCTGCTTCATGCGTTCGGCGCTCGGCTCCTGCGGGGCCGTCTTGCCGAAGAAGTTGTCCTCCGCCATGGCGGCGAGACCGGTGTGGGCATCGCTCGAACCGATGAGGCCGAATTTATAGGGGTTCGTACCGAGCGTTTTCGCGAGCTTGAGCCCCGTCTTCAGACCTTCCCGCGCGTACTCATACTGGAGCATGTCGGGCTTCTTGGGCACGGAGCCGTCCAGGTTGCCCTTGTCCCACAGCTCGAAGTCGGCGAACTCATCGTTGGGAGAGAGATAGGGGTGAGCCTCGCCGGTGCCCTTGGTCTGGGTCACCTCGTAGAGCCGTTCCCACTTGGCGCGCTCCGCTGCGTAGTTGCTGGTCAGCTTCTTGCCGAATGCCTCTACCGCCGGGAACATCCGGCCGTTCGAGAGGTTGCCGTTGTGCGCGATGGCCAGCACGTTGCCACCCGTGGTCTGCTCGTACTTCTCGAGCCACGCCCAGAGATCCACGGGATTATCGCTGCCGAGGGGTTTCATGGTCGTGTACGGCACCATCTGTGACGCTTTGTCCGCACCGTCGCGATAGATCACGTTTCGATGCAGATTGTTGCCGCCGGTGTTGGACGTCCACTCGTAACCGATGAAGGCCGTGAAGCGGCCGGGCTCGTTGGCATCTTCGGCGGCCTTTATGGTTTTGGCCCAGGCGTCGGCGTAAGACTTCGTGCCGGGGAGGGGCATGATGTCCTCCGGCAGGGTGCCCGCACCGAAACCGGTGATGATCTGGAGGGCCGCCTCCGCTCCCTGTCCGGAGTGAATCATGTCGTGCCACTTCTTGCCCTGGGCATTTGCCATGATGGTCGGGTCACCGCCGAAGATCATGGGGAAGAAACCCATGCCGTCGGAGTGATCGGCCACCACCAGGAAATCCAGCGGGCGTGACAGTTTGACCTGCTGGCCGCTGTTGGAGGTCACTTCCTCGCCGCGGGCGAACCGATAGGCGTCTACCGGGGACAACCGGGCGCCGAATGCGCCGGCGTCCATGGAGAAAGCGGTGTGCAGGTGCGTGTCGCCGAAGTAAACCCGGGTGGGAATGTTGCTGCTCGTATAGGGGGAGTAGTCGGCTTTCTTCGGAAACGCATCTTTCACCTGGTCGGGTGTCGGTGGCGCCAGCCCCGGCGGGTTGCTCTCGGCCGCTTTAGCAATGGCGCCGAGCAGCAGCGCGATGGTTATGAAGCTGGAAGCCGTCAGCGTACTGGCGAGATTCATCGTTGCCCTTCCCTGGAACCTGAATGTCTCCCGGATTGTGCAGGAGGCCGGGTACCGGGGAAAGTGTGGTTTCCCCCTAGGCGCTGTTGCCCGCCAGGTCGTCCAGGATCGGGCAGTCCGGCCGCCGGTCGCCATGGCAGTGATCGGCGAGGTGGACGAGAGTGTCCCGCATGGCAGCCAGCTGCCCGATGCGGACATCGATGTCCCGGACCTTCTCCAGCGCAATGCGTTTCACGTCTGCCGAAGCCCGATGCCGGTCGTCGTAGAGGGACAGCAGCTCCCGGCACTCGTCTATGGTGAATCCGAGGCTCCTCGCCCGCTGCAGGAAGGCCAGCCGGTGAACCTGGCGCTCGTCGTAGCTGCGGTAACCGTTACCGCGCCGATCCGCGGCGACGAGGCCGATGTCTTCGTAGTAGCGGATGGTCTTCGTGGGCAGACCTGTTACCCGGGCCGCTTCGCCGATGTTCATGTCAGGCTCCAGCTCTCAGAGTTTGACCCGGCGCAGCCGGAGTGCGTTGCTGATGACGGAAACGGACGACAGGCTCATGGCCAGGGCCGCCAGCATGGGGGAAAGCAGGGTGCCGGTGAGCGGGTAGAGCACACCAGCGGCAATGGGCACACCGGCCGCGTTGTAGAAGAAGGCGAAGAAGAGGTTCTCACGGATGTTCTTCAGTGTTGCCCGGGACAGATGTCTGGCCCGGACGATTCCCTCGAGGTCGCCTTTGAGCAGCGTGATGCCGGCGCTCTCCAGCGCCACGTCGGCGCCCGTACCCATGGCGATGCCCACGTCGGCAGCGGCCAGCGCAGGGGCGTCGTTGATACCGTCGCCGGCCATGGCCACGATCCGTCCCTCGCCGCGCAGGCCGTCGATCAGGTCCTTTTTCGCTTCCGGCAGCACACCGGCGTGAACCCCGTCGATTTTCAGGGCTTCCGCTACGGAGCGGGCGGTGCGGGCGTTGTCGCCGGTGGCCATGATCACAGTCAGTCCAGCTTTGTGGAGGGCGTCGATCGCTGCCCTGGCCGACGCCTTGATGGGATCCGCCACGGCGATGAGACCGGCAGGCCTGCCGTCGATGGCGAGCAGCATGACGGTTTTTCCCTGCTCACGGAGCGTGTCGGCACGGGTATCCAGATCGGCGGGATCGATGCCCAGCTCCTCGAAGAGCAGGCTGTTGCCGAGCGCAACACTCTGCCCATCCACGGTACCAGTGACGCCCTTGCCGTTGATCGAGGTGAAGTCCGCCACGTTCGACAGGGCAACGCCGCGTGACTGGGCGCCCGCGACGATGGCTTCCGCCAGCGGGTGCTCCGATCCCCGCTCCAGCGACGCCGCGAGCCGCAGCACGCGGCTCTCCTCGAACTCCGCCATCGGGATTACGTCGGTCAGCACGGGTCTGCCTTCGGTGAGCGTTCCGGTCTTGTCGACTACCAGCGTATCGACACGCGCCATCCGCTCCAGCGCCGTGGCATCCCGCACCAGCACGCCGGCCTGAGCACCACGTCCGGTTGCGGTCATGATGGACATCGGGGTGGCGAGGCCAAGGGCACAGGGACAGGCGATGATGAGCACCGAGACGGCGGAGATCAGCGCGAAGATCAGCGCCGGCTCCGGGCCGACGACGAGCCAGACTCCGAAGGCGATGACGGCCACCGCGACCACCGTCGGCACGAACACGGCCGCCACCCGGTCGGCCAGGCCCTGGATGGGTGCACGGGAACGCTGGGCGGAGCTCACCATCTCGACGATGCGGGCGAGCACCGTGTCGCCGCCCACGTGAGAGGCTTCCATGACCAGCGTGCCCTGGCGGTTCAACGTGCCACCCGTCAGCGGGTCACCGGCGGATTTTTCGACCGGTACGGACTCGCCGGTGACCATGCTCTCGTCCACGGACGAGTGACCTTCGAGCACTACGCCATCGACGGGAACACTGTCACCGGGGCGCACCCGCAGCCTGTCCCCGGTCAGGATGTTGGCCAGCGGCGCATCGTACTCGTCTCCTTCCGGCGTGATGCGGCGCGCGGTTTTCGGCGCCAGATCCAGCAGCGCGCGGATCGCGTCCCCGGTGCGTTCCCGGGCCCGGAGCTCCAGCACCTGGCCGAGGAAGATGAGGGCGATGATGACCACGGACGCCTCGTAGTAGACCGGTACGTGGCCGTCGTGAGCACGGACTTCAGGCGGAAACAGACCGGGCAGAAAGGTGGCGATCACGCTGTAGCCATAGGCCGCGGCGACACCAAGCATGATGAGCGTCCACATGTTGAGCTTCATGGTCTTCACGGACGTCCAGCCCCGGTGAAAGAACGGCAGTGCTGCCCACAGCACCACGGGCGTGGCCAGCGCGAACTCGAGGTAGACGGCGACGGACTCCGAGAGCCAGGACCGGAACGGTAGCCCGAGCATGGGTCCCATGGTGAGCAGCAGCAGCGGAATGGCGGCCGCGGTGCTCACCCAGAAGCGGCGGGTGAAGTCCACCAGCTCAGGGCTGGGTCCCTCGGAGCCTCCTGCCGAGACCGGCTCCAGCGCCATGCCGCAGATCGGGCAGCTGCCGGGTTCGTCGCGAATGATTTCGGGGTGCATGGGGCAGGTATAAGTGGTGGCCGCGTCCTCGGCTTCCGGCTGGTCCTCGTGGCGTCCGGAGGCATAGAACCAGGGATCTTCGGCGAACCGGTCGTGGCAGTGCTGGCTGCAGAAGTGCCAGATCCTGCCGCCGTAGGTCCGGCTCGGCTTTCCCGCGGTCAGATCCACTGTCATGCCACAGACCGGGTCGATGGCGGTTGCGGCGGCGTCGGACGCCGCACGGTGCCCGGCATGATCGTGGGGAGGGTGGTGGTCGTGCTCGCTGCAGGTCATCGTCCGGCTCCAGGTCTTGCGACTGGATACGAACGTTACACCTTCCAGCAACTGGAAGGTCAAGTCCTGTTTCAGTGGCGGTGCAGCTTGACGGGCATGGCCCTGATGCCGCGGATGAAATTCGATTTCAGCCGTTTTTCCGGACCCGTCACCTCGATGGTGTGGAAGCGCGGTGCGATCTCCTCCCACAGCACCCTGAGCTGCATCTCCGCCAGCCGGTTGCCCATGCAGCGGTGGATGCCGAAGCCGAACGACACGTGCTTGCGTGCATCCGGCCGGTCGATGATCAGCTGATCGGCATCAGGATGGGCATTCTCGTCCCGGTTGCCGGAGATGTACCAGAGCACCACCTTCTCGCCGGCCTTCATCTGCCGGCTCTCGAACTCGAAGTCCTGCTTGAGCGTCCTGCGCATGTGCAGGACGGGCGTCTGCCAGCGGATAATCTCCGAGACCATGTTGGGGATGAGGTCCGGATTCGCCCGCAGTTTGTCGTACTCCTCGGGGAACTGATTGAGGGCCAGCACGCCGCCGGAGATGGAATTCCGCGTGGTGTCGTTGCCGCCGACGATGAGCAGCATGATGTTGCCCAGGAACTCGAGCGGCCGGTTGATCATGTCCCGGGTTTCCTCGCCGTGGGCGAGCATGGTGATGAGATCGTTACGCTCCCCCGGATCGGCCGCGGCGCGCTCGGCCCACAGACCCATGAAGGTGGTGGCCATGTCGTTCAACCCGGCCTGCACCTCCTCCATGCTGAACCCCTCGTCCATGCCGGTGGTCTCCGGGGAGCCGATGGAGATGTCGGACCAGTGAGTGAGCTTGCGACGATCCTCGAAAGGAAAGTCGAACAGCGTAGCCAGCATGCGGGTGGTGAGCTCGATGGACACCCGGTCCACCCAGTCGAACTCCACCCCGTCGTCGGGCAGGTTGTCGAGGATGTCGCGAACGTGGCCGCGGATCACTGGTTCCAGCAGCATCAGGTTGCGGGGCGCCACCACGGGCGCCACGGTCTTCCGCTGCTGATCGTGCTTCGGCGGATCCATGGCGATGAAGTTCTCGATGTACTGATCGTTCGGGCTGTCACCGATGGCGATGGTGGGAAACGATGAGAACACCGCGTGATTACCTTCCACCGCGACGATGTCCCGGTGGGTGGTGATGGACCAGTAGGGGCCGAACGGGCTCTCGGCCGTGTAGTGCACGGGGTCCTCGGCGCGCAGGCGCTGGAAGTACGGGCGCCACGCATCGAGCTGATAGAGGCGGCTGTCGCTCACGTCAAGAAGCTCGAGCGGCGTGGACCATGGGTCCGGCAGATCAGCAGTTGCCACAGTACTTGGCTGTTCGGACATCGTCGGTTACCTCCTGGACTTACGCAGAACGATCGCACCTCCACCGGCAGTGCTCAAGTATCCGGGATGTTCCCGTTGCCGTGGGGCCTGGCTCGGGCAGAGCCTCGACCTTTTCAGGAGTGTGCCATACCAGGATTTCTACCTAGGGAATCCGTTGAACCAGTCCGATGGCGCCGGGTCTCAAGGTGTGGACTTCGCTCTGAATGTCACCAGAGGAAAACGGAATGAAAACCATATTTTTTTCAACCCTCGTTCTGACCCTGTCACTTGCCACACCGGTGAGCGCGCAGACAGGGGACGGGCAGCCGGGCGTTGCTCAATCTCAGCAGCAGATGACCGCGACCATGCAGGACATGGCGGCTCGGATGAACACCATGTCCCGGCAGATGGCGCAGGGTGACATGTCGGCAGAACACCAGGCGCAGATGGCCGGGCAGATGGAGAACATGTCCCACATGATGAGCATGATGTCCGGCGCCATGAGCCACGGCATGATGATGAACGAGGAACAGCGCAACCAGATGCAGCACATGCGCATGCAGATGAACGACATTGGCATGATGGGCATGCACGGTCAGGGTACGGGACAGGGGATGCACAGCCAGAGCCACGGCTAGTCCGCACTGGCGCTACTGCAACTTCCCGAGCGCTCATCCATCGGGGCTCTAGAGCTCGCGACGTTTCCATAGCAGAAACACGGCGGGCAGCACCAGCAGGGCCAGCACCAGTGCTGTGGTCATGCCGCCCACCATGGGTGCAGCGATCCGGCTCAGTACCTCGGCGCCGGTGCCGTCGCTGTACATGAGCGGCAGCAGGCCGGCGATGGTGGACACCGCGGTCATGGTGACGGGACGGACCCGTTTCAGCGCACCCTCGCGGATGGCACGCAGCAGATCGTCCAGCGCCGGCGTCCGGCCGGACCGGTCGCACTCGGCACTCACGTCCGCCCAGGCGTGGTTGAGGTAAGTGAGCATGATGACGCCGAGCTCCACGGCGACGCCGGCCAGCGCAATGAAGCCCACGGCGACCGCGACCGAGAAGTTGTAGCCCAGGCTGAACATCAGCCACACGGCACCGGCGCCGGCCAGCGGCAGCGTTGCCAGGATCATGGCCACCTCGCCGAAGCGACGGAAGTTGACGTAGAGCAGCACCACCACGATGGCGAGGATGAAGGGCACCACGATGATCAGCCGCTCCTGGGCACGCAGCATGTACTCGTACTGTCCGGACCAGGTGAGCGAGTAGCCGGCCGGCAGCGTCAGGTTCGCGTTCACTGCCGCCATGGCGCTCGACACGTAGCTGCCCACGTCTTCCGTATCGAGGTCGACCAGGGTCCAGCCGTTGGGCCGGGCGTTCTCACTCTTGATGGCGGGTGGGCCGTCGGCGATGGCGATATCGGCCACATCCGCCAGCGCGATCCGCTGACCATTCGGCGTGACCAGCGGCAGCTCGGCCAGCTGGCCCGGGGAGTCGCGGTAGTCCTGGGGGTAGCGAAGGTTAACCGGGTAACGTTCGAGCCCTTCCACGCTCCACGTCACGTTCATGCCGCCGATGGCGGTGGCCACCACCTGCTGGACGTCGGCGACGTTGAGCCCGTAGCGAGCTGCCCTGGCCCGATCGATTTCCACCTCGATGTAACGGCCGCCGGCGACCCGTTCGGAGTAGACGGATGCGGTGCCGGGCACGCCCTGCAGAATGGTCTCGAGCCGCTCGCCGATGCGTTGTATTTCACCGAGGTCCGGCCCCGCGACCTTGATACCGACCGGCGTCTTGATACCGGTGGCGAGCATGTCGATGCGCGTCTTGATGGGCATCACCCAGGCATTGGTGAGTCCGGGAATCTTCACCCGGGCATCCAGCTCCCGGATCAGTGCCTCGGTGGTGAGACCTTCCCGCCACTCGTGCTTCGGCTTCAGCTGAATGAACGTCTCGAGCATGGTGAGCGGCGCCGGATCCGTCGCCGAGTCCGCCCGGCCTATCTTGCCGAACACGGTCTTCACTTCCGGTACCGTGGCGATGAGTCTGTCGGTCTGCTGCAGGATCTCACGGGCCTTGCCGATGGAGACCCCGGGATAGGTGGTGGGCATGTACATGAGGTCACCCTCGTTGAGCGGCGGGATGAACTCGCTGCCGATACGGCTCACGGGCAGGATTCCGATCACCGTCACGATCAGGGCGACCGTCACTGTGATCCAGGGTCGACGCAGCACGACCTCGAGCAGGGGCTGGTAGCCCCTGGCGAGAAACCGGTTCAGGGGATTATCCGTTTCCGGCCGGATGCGCCCGCGGATGAAGTACCCCATCAGCACGGGCACCAGGGTCACGGCCAGTGCTGCGCTGGCGGCCATGGCGTAGGTCTTGGTGAAGGCCAGCGGCGAGAACATCCGCCCCTCCTGGGCCTGCAGGCTGAACACCGGCACGAAGCTGACCGTGATGATCAGCAGACTGAAGAACAGGGCCGGACCCACCTCGCTCGCTGCGTCGGCCACCACCTGCCAGCGGTTGTCATCTGTCAGCGGTGTACGCTCGATGTGCTTGTGCAGGTTCTCGATCATGACGATGGCGCCGTCGATCATGGCGCCGATCGCAATGGCGATACCTGCGAGCGACATGATGTTGGCGTTTATGCCCTGCCAGCGCATGACGATGAACGCGGTGAGGATGCCGAGCGGCAGGCTGATCACCGCCACCATCGACGAGCGGATGTGGGCGAGGAACGCCATGCACACCAGAGCTACGATGGCGAGCTCCTCCATGAGGCCCATGCGCAGCGTGTCCACCGCGGCTTCGATGAGCTCCGAGCGGTCGTAGACCGTGACCACCTCGACCCCATCGGGCAGGCTGCTCTCGAGGCCGGCGAGTTTTTTCTTCACGCCGTCGATGGTGCGCTGGGCGTTCTCCCCCATCCGCATCACGACGATGCCGCCGACCACTTCGCCTTCGCCGTTCAACTCGGCGATGCCGCGTCGCATCTGCGGGCCGGTGCCGATCCAGGCCACGTCCTCGAGCAGCAGCGGGGTGCCGTTGGCGTCCACGCCAAGTGGCACCTTCGCCAGGTCTTCCGTGCTCTTGATGTAACCCGTGGCGCGAACCATGTACTCTGCCTCGGACATCTCCACCACGGAGGCGCCGACCTCCTGGTTGGCCTGGAGGATGGCGTTCTGCAGGTGGGCGAGGGGGATTCCGAAGGCCCTGAGTTTTTCCGGGTCCACCTCCACCTGGTACTGGCGGACCATGCCACCCAGGGTGGCCACCTCGGAGACTCCTGGCACGGTCTGCAGCTCGTACTTGAGAAAGAAGTCCTGGAAGCTCCTGAGCTCGCCGAGGTCGTGGGTCCCGGTCCGATCCACCAGCGCATAGAGAAACACCCAGCCGACGCCGGTGGCGTCCGGACCGAGCTGGGGACGGGCGGTCGCCGGCAGTGTCGGGGTCACCTGGGACAGGTACTCGAGTACCCGGGATCGGGCCCAGTAGGGGTCCGTTTTATCGTCGAAGATGACGTACACGTAGGAATCGCCGAAGAAGGAGAAGCCACGCACGGTGACCGCACCGGGAACCGACAGCATGGCGGTGGTGAGCGGGTAGGTGACCTGGTCCTCCACCACCTGAGGCGCCTGACCGGGATAGCTGGTCTTGATGATCACCTGCACGTCGGACAGATCGGGAATGGCATCCACCGGCGTGGTGCGCAACGCGACGATGCCACCGCCGAGCAGCAGCAGAGTGGCCAGCAGGACGAAAAAACGGTTGGCGACGGACCAGCGGATGACGGACTCGATCATGTCAGCGATCCAAGCTCTGGTGCGTGGAGTGATCCATGCTCTGATCTGCCGCGGAGTCCGCACTCTCGTGCGCGGAATGATCCATGGTCGGCTCAGTCGTCGTTTCCATGTTCTCGTGGCTGGTGCGGTCCATGTCGGGGGCCGCGGCCGGGTCGTCTGCGCCGGGACTCATGCGCACGAAGTCGGAGGTCTTGCTCGACTCCGAGTCGATGAGGAACTGAGCGGAGCTGACGATGCGGTCGCCGGCATCGAGTCCCGCCAGAATCTCCACGGTCTCCCGGCCGATCCGCCCGGGCGTGACCGCCACGGATTTGAAGCGCCCACCGTCCAGGGCCAGCACCACCCGGTTCTGCTCACCCGTGCGGATCAGCGCCTCCCGCGGTATCAGCAGGGTCGGCGCCGTTGCCCGGGCGGGACGGATGGTGAGGGTCCCGAACATTCCAGGTTTCAGCGCCCGATCGTCGTTGTTCAGCTGAGCGCGGACCCGCACGGTGCGGGTTTCCTCATTGAGGCTCGGGTAGACATAGTCCACGGTACCTTGCCACTCCCGCCCAGGCAGGTAGTCGAGCGTGAGGCGGACGTCGTCGCCGTCGAGCACCTCGGCTGCCTGGCGTTCGTAGAGCTCGCCGACCACCCAGACGTGATCCAGAGGGCCGATGGTCATCACGTTCATGCCGGGCGACACGTACATGCCTTCCCGCACGGCCAGGGTGCGGAGCACACCGGAACGCGGCGCGTGTATGGTGATCGTCTGATTCACCCGGCGTGTTCTGCGTACGGCGTCGATGGCATCTTCGGGTACTTCCAGCGCGGCGAGCCGCTCCAGGGCGGCGCGGATCAGTCCCGGATTGTCCCGGTTGAGCGCCAGCACCAGTTCCTCCTGGGCGTTCACCAGAGTCGGTGAATACAGCGCGAAGAGCGGCGCACCCTCGGTCACCGGATCCCCTTCCGCTTTCACGTTCAGCGTCTCGATCCACCCCTCCACCCGTGGATGGATGTGCACCAGCTGGTTCTCGTCGAAGGAAACGTGACCCACCGTGCGGACCTGGGTTTCGAAGACACCGCGACTGACCTCGGCCGTGCGCACACCCAGGTTGTTGATGACCGCTGGGGAGATGCGGATGGTGCCCGGGGTGTCGTCTTCGTCGGCGTAGACCGGTATCAGGTCCATGCCCATGGGTGACTTGCCGGGTGCATCGCGCCGGTAGTTGGGATCCATGGGCGCCACCCAGTACAGGGGCTTGGGTTCGCTTTCAGTGCGCGATGCCATGTCCGCGTCGTCCGACAGCAGTCGCGACAGCAGGAAACCTGCAAGCAGACCGGCGAGCAGGATCGCCATGACTTGGAGCCGTTTCATGATGGATCCCCCATGCCGTTTGGCTGCCTGCCCGGGTCGGGTACCCGGGTCAGCAGGTAGTTGAGGCGGGCCAGCGTCTGCTGACGGGCCACGTCGATGGCGAGGGCGTCGATCTTCGTGTCGAGCTCGGCGATGCGCGCCCGCACCGCCTCGGCGAAGTCCCCATCGGCATTGTTGTACGCGGACAGCGAGGCCTCAGCCTGTGCGCTCATCTGCGGGAGCAGGCGCTCGGCATAGAGGGCGCGGCGCTCGTTCAGGCGGGCGAGCTCGGCGCGGCTGCTCGTAAGCTCCGCCACGAGCTGGCGCACCAGCAGGTCGCGGTCGGATCGGGCCGCGGCTTCCCTGGCCATGGCGGCGCTCACCTCGCGGTCCTGCCGGTTCGCATGAAACAGCGGCAGGTCCAGGGTGACACCGATGGAGACCAGGTCGTCCCGGCTGTTGCCCGTGGCATCGTCCGCCCGGTAGCCATACTGGGCATTGAGTCCCCAGCCCGGCCGATACTTCTGTCGCGCGAGATCGATACTGGTGGCGACCGAGGCGATCCGCTGGTCGCTGGCGAGCACGGCGGGGTGCCGGTACATCTCGTTGAACAGAGACTGGGCATCCGCCGGCTCGGAAACCATCGGCCGCCCCGGATCCGCAAGCTCGGGCAGGGATGCTGCGAGGGGGCTCGAGACCGTCGGGCCGATGAACTCCGAAAGTCGCTGCCGGGCCGTGTCCTGGCGCTGCCTGAGCATGGTGAGCCGGTCGTCGAGGCGGGTGAGCTCGAGCTGGGCACGGATCAGGTCCTGCTGGCGCGCCCGGCCGACCGCCGACGCGTACTGCGCTTCGGCCGCTTCCACCAGCTGCTCGAAGAGCGCACGGTCCTGCTCGATCAGGGAACGGCTCGCCTGGGCTAGATACGCGTCCAGATACAGCCGCGACACGGTAGCGGTGAGCATGGCGCGTCGGTCGGCCCGCCGCAGTGGCTCCGCCGCTGCCAGCTCCTCTTTCTGGGCCCGGGCGAGGGCGAGGGATCTTCCTCGTGGGAACTGCTGGCTGACGCCGACGGCCACCTGGGTCATGGGTTCCTGATGAATGTCGAAGCTCCAGGCGGGAAAGTTGAGTGCCTGCAGCGCCAGGCGCGGATCGGGGAGGCTGCCGGCAGCGACCGCTTCGTCACGCAGTGCATTCTCCGTTTCCCGGCTGCCACCGAGCCACGGATCCGAGTCGATGGCGGCCTGCACCGCTGCGTCGAGCGTCAGCGGCTGCCCATCGGCAGCTGCGGTCGGTTGGCTGAGCGCCAGCAGCAGAGCGAATGCCAGCACCGTGGGATGTCTTGTCGAGTTCATGGCCTTCTCCAGAAAGGCGTATCTTGCAACGGCGGGTTTGCCGTCGCGGTTCTTGGAACGGTTCTGGAGATCAGGCGATGGGTGGTCGGAAAATGCTGGCGGTGAGTGTGAGGTAGGGTGGCAGCCAGTCCGGCTCGCGCTGGATCCGGACTGTCATCGTGGCGGCCACCGGTCCGGTGACTGGTGAGACGAGGATCTGTACGCCGCCGAGGGTGCAACCACCCATGGCGCAGTCCATGGGCGTCATGCCGTCGCAGCAGCTGCGGTCACCGTTGTCGTCGGATATATCCGTCCCGGTGGCAGCAGTTTGATGGTGATTGCCGTGATGTGACTGGGCCTGAGCGTGACCGGCAAGGTCCATGTGGGCCGTGTGCCGGGTGCTGGCGGGATCCGACTCACCCATGGCGCAAGGCGCACGGCCGACGGCCGTTGCCGCCTGGGCAAGCAGCGCCAGAACGAGGACAGCGGCGGCTGCGGAGCCTTTTCTCGAGCTTGATTTCACCGTGTTTACGGGCCCGGTAGCCTGCGAACGGCTGCCAGGGTATCACAGCTGCCAGTGATTCCTGTGCGGCAGGTCGCGAACGACCGGTTCGACGTGCCACGGGGTAAGCACCGTGACCCTGCTAGACTCCATGAGACTATTTCGCGGAGAGCAACAGCGGATGAGACGGGAGCCGGGCAGCCCGATCTTCTGGCTGACTGTCAGCGTGCTGCTGTTCGTGGTGGTGCCCTACGGTTTTCTCGGCGAGAGCGAGCCGCGCTTCGCGCACCTGCCGGTCTGGTTCTACCTGTCCCTGGCGGCGTCTGTCGCCATTGCGGCGCTGTCTGCCTGGCGCATCGTCCGCTTCTGGGACGAGCCCGATGACTGACACACTCAAGCTCGGCTCCGAAGCCGTCCTCATTCTCGGCCTGTACCTCACGGCCACGCTCGTGATCGGCTTCCTGGCCCGATCGCGCGGGCGGATGACACCGGGCGACTACTTTCTCGGTGGGCGGACCACCGGTGCGGTGGTGCTGTTCTTTACGATGCAGGCCACCCAGTACAGCGGCAACGCGTTCTTCGGCTTCACCGGCATGGGCTATCGCAACGGTCTCATCTGGATCCTCGCCATCCCGCTGATCGGCCTCATCATCACCGCCCAGCTGTCGTTCGCACCCCGGCTCTACGTGTTGTCCAGGCGCCGGCACTACCTGACACCCGCGGACTACTACGCGGACCGTTACGGGAGCACCACCTTGCGGCTCATCGTTGCCGTGCTGACCATCGTCTCCATGTTTCCCTACCTGATGATCCAGGCCGAGGCCACGGGGCACGCCATCGTCGGCCTCACTTCCGGCGCGCTGCCGTTCTGGTCCGGCGTGGTGTTCATTGCCGTCGTCATGTCGATCTACATCTCCGTGGGCGGCTGGCGCGGCGTTGTCTGGACAGACGCGTTTCAGGGTGTGCTGCTGACGCTGGCCATGCTGGGTGCCACTGCCGTGGTGCTGCAGATGGCCGGCGGGCTCGGCCATGTGGTGGACACGCTCGACCGCATCCAGCCTGCGCTGCTGACCGCGCCGGCGGATGCGCAATCCGCCACGTCGCGTTGGCTGTCTCTGCTGGTGGTGTCGGCCATCGGCTTCGCCATGTACCCGCAGGCCGTGCAGCGAATCTACGCGGCCCGTACCGTGGGTGCGTTGAAGCGCAGCTTTCTGGCCATGCTGGTGGTGCCGTTCGCGCTTGGCGCCTGCACGCTGCTCATCGGCCTGTCCGGCGCCGTGCTGCATCCGGGGCTCGCCGGATCCGAGTCGGACGGTGTGTTCGCCCTGCTGCTGGCCGATGCGCTCGATCATCACTACTGGCTGGTGGTCTTCGTGCTCTGCGGTGTGCTGGCCGCGATCATGTCCACGTCCTCGTCGGTTGTGCTGTCGCTGTCGTCGATCTTCACGCGGGACGTCTACCACACGGTGGTGCGTCCCCACGCCGGCGATCGCGAGCTCGCGCTGGCCGGTCGGGTATTCGTATCGATCATCCTGCTGCTGGTGGTGCTGGCCTCGGTCAGCCCGACGGCAACCCTCTGGAGACTCACGGAGATCAAGATCGAGCTGCTCATGCAGCTCTTTCCACCGCTGATTCTCGGGCTCTACTGGCGGCGGACGACCACCCGCGCCGTCATCGCCGGCATACTGACGGGTGCTGCGGTCGTGGGGCTGATGATCGTCGCCGGGTATCCGCGGTGGTGGCTGTTTCAGGCCGGGCTCTACGGCTTCGCGGTCAACCTGGCCGTCTGTGTGCTTGTCTCCCTGGCAGCAAGGCCCGATCCTCTTGCTCAGGAACGGGTGGATCGGGAGTTTTTTGCACCGTTCAAACGTGAGGACGAGACGAACCTGAGATCGATCAGGACATGACTTCCGCGATCTCTTTCGCGACGTCCGAACCAGCCTGACGGAAAGCAGCGACAACCGGCTGCGGGGCCCAGCGGGTAACGGCTTCCGCAAAGGCGGGGCGTTGTTGAACCGCCCGGTACCATCGGGCCAGCTGAGGGCGACCGTCGATCTCAGCTGAAAGGTTGAGATGGTCGACCCGGATCACGTACGGCAGCAAGGCACAGTCGGCGAGACTGAACGCATCTCCCGTCAGCCATGCTCGGGAAGCAAGCCATGTTTCTGCGAGATCGAACATCTCCCGGTGAATCTCCATCGCGTTTCGGAACACAGGCGCGCGAACGCCCTCATCAACTACGGACCGACGAGCTTCCCGGCGTGTCGAGTTTGGTATCTTGTCGATCAGCGCTTCCACTTCTGCTCTGGGCCGTCGCAGCAGCGCAGGTCTCGCACCGATGGCGTAAGTCAGCACGCCACAGGCGCCGTGCAGGGAGTCGTCTATCTTTTTGCAGAAGTAGCGCATCCGGTGGCGGTCCACCGGATCAACGGGCTTCAGCGAGACTTCGGGATACGCGTCATCCAGATATTCGTTGATCAGTGTCGATTCGACCATGACGTTGCCGTTGTCTTCCAGGGTCGGCACCACTGCGTTGGGGTTCAGCTTCAGATAGTCCGGCTCGAACTGCTCGCCCTTCTGCAGGTCGATGATCGTGCTTTCGTAGGCCAGGCCTTTTTCGTGAAGCACCATGCGAACCTTCTGCGAGCAGGTCGATATGGGATTGTGATAGAGCCGCATGGCGGTTTCCTTTTCGTCGTGACGTCTGTATCTGAGCGTCGAGTTTTCAATCTCGAGGCAACTGTGCCGGCACATCCGCAGGTGCAATTTTCGGGCGCCTCGTCAGTTCCTCGAGTGCTTCGCCGGCCTGGAAACGTGCGATGAGGTCGTCCGGGTCGAACTTCACACCGATAGGATTGTCCGGAAAGTCGCTGCCCGCATACCAGTCGCTCACCTGCTCGCTGGTCTCGAAGACGTCGATTTCGAGTTCCACCTGATTGCCATCCGGATCGCGATAGTAAAACGAAAGATTCGGGCCGTGATTGATGCACCAGTAAGGATGGATGCCCGTTTCGCGCAGACGCTGGTAGGTGGCGAGAAGATCTCCGAGAGACGCGTAGGTGAAAGCGCAGTGATCCATTGTGGCGATGGTCGCGTCCTTGTCCTTCAACCCCGGCATTTCGACGATTGCGATCCGGTGATGCTCGTCATCGAAGGTGAGAAAGGTGAGGAACGGATTGTGGAGCGATGGTTCCGCCTCGAGCACCGTGCGGTACCACTGCACCATCTCCTCTTTCCGCGATGTGCGGAACACGATATGGGCAAACCTGACCGGGGCGACCTTATCCCGCCGGGCAGCCGGGACGGGTACGCCTTCGTGCTGGTGCATGCATTCTCCAAAACTTGACATGTGACGAGTAAAATAGAAAATAAATCGTCAGCTGGCAAGTTTTTTAGAGGACCCTGTGGCGGAAGCAGTGAGAAAGGATCCCGTCCAGGAACGGGCTCAAATCACGCGAGACCGGCTGCTGAGCGCGGCCATTCGAAAATTCGCCGCGCTCGGGTACGACACGGCGTCGACGCGGCAGATCGAGGAAGAGGCCGGGGTCAAGCGGGGCCTGATCAACTACCACTTCGGTTCCAAGGACGCTCTGTGGAAGGCGGCGGCTGGATGGCTGTTCGAGAGAGCCGCGGCGGAGCTGGAAACAGTCGAGGCAGGTGCTGCCAATGTCGATCCAATCGCGCGGCTTCGCTATTTCGTGCGCGCGTACGTACGGTTTTCGGCGAGCTACCCGGAAGTCAATCAGCTGATGGTCCGTGAAGGACTGGACGACGACTGGCGGCTGGATTGGCTGGTCGAGAACATCGTCTCGCCCTGGTACCAGCGGGTGCGGGCGGTGTTCGTGGAAGCGGAGCGTCTGGGCGTGGCGCCGGACATGCCTTTTCACCATTTCTACTACGTACTCGTCGGCGCCGGAGCGCTGATGTTCTCCATGGCGGGAGAGTCGAAACGACTGGCCGGCATCGACCCTCGTGACGAGTCGGTGGTCAGTGCTCATGCCGATGCGCTGGCCGAGTTGCTGTTCCCGGGAGGTCGCGAATGAAGCTGGTCACGTTCACCCACGACGATGTCACACGTATCGGAGTCGCGGTCGGTGATCACATCATCGATCTGGCAGACGCAGCACCCGAGCTCCCCCGCAGCATGAAGTCATTCCTGTCCGCCGGACCTGCGGCATGGGAGCGTGCCCGGTCGCTGGCGGAATCTGGCGCGGTCAATCTGCCGATTGAAGCCGTTCACCTGGAGGCACCGATTCCCGACCCCGGCAAGATCCTCGCGATCGGCCTCAACTACGCCGATCACGTTGCCGAAAGCGGGGCCGAAGTACCGAAGCATCAGATCTGGTTCAACAAGCAGGCAAACACGGTCGTCGGCCCCGCCGATCCCATAGTGATCCCGGCTGTGGCACCGAAATTCGTCGATTACGAGGCCGAGCTTGTGGTGGTGATCGGCCGACATTGCCGTCATGTGCCCCGTGAGCGTGCCCATGAAGTGATCTTCGGCTACACCTGCGGTAATGACGTGTCCGTTCGCGACTGGCAGTTGCGCACGTCGCAATTCACGATCGGCAAATCTTTTGCCGGTCATGCTCCGCTGGGCCCGTGGATCGTCAGCGCGGACGAATTTGGGGACCCGCACGACAAGGACGTGCGCTGCTACGTCAACGACGAGCAGCGTCAGAGCTCGAATACCCGCCACCTCATTTTCGACTGCTTCGATCAGATTGCCGAGCTGACCGCAGCGTTCGCGCTCGAGCCCGGGGACGTGGTTTTCACCGGTACGCCGGGTGGTGTGGGTGCCGCGATGGAACCACGACGATTTCTCGCTCCGGGTGATCGGGTGCGGGTGGAGATCGGCGGCATCGGCGCGCTCGAGAACACCTGTACGTCCGAAACAAAGGAAACGGTCATCGTCTAGCCGGGCCGCAACCCGACGCCGCGAATCGCGTTGTAACCGGTCGGCACTTCATCAACTGCCAGAGGAGACACACCGCATGGCTTTACTGCCGCACGCCGCCAGCCCCTACACCGCACCAACGGACAGGGACATGCTGCCATCGGAACGTCGCCGGTTCGTGCAGACGCACCGTACCTGCGTGTTCGGCTATGATCGCTTGAAGGATGGACCCGCCATGTCGATCGTCTACTACGTGCCGGACGAAGATGGATCACTCTGTGTTGCGACCATGGCTGACCGCGCCAAGGCGAAGGCGGTAGCCCGATCCGGAAAGGTCAGCCTGTGTGTGCTGGATGAGACGTGGCCGTTCACCTACCTTCAGGTGTATTGCGATGCGGTGGTTGAGCGCGACCCGGAGCTCGTCTGCGACGTCATGATGGGCGTCGCGTGGCGCATGTCCGGCCAGGAACTGCCCGCATCGGCGCGCGCTGGTGTTCATGCGATGCGCGAGAAAGAGGGCCGGGTGGTTCTGAAATGCAGACCTTACGCCACGTTTGCGACACCGCCTCGGCATCTGGCGAGCAACGATCAGAAAGAGAGGCTCACGCACTGGCTGTCGGGTTCGGTACCGTGGTCGGCTGACGATCCGACCTGATGTTTTTCGCGGGTGAATCAGTCCGGACGCGGCATCTCGAAGACCTCACCCAGCGTCCCGTAGTCGAAGTAGCCGAGGCGGCTAACGGGGTCGAGGGCCGCGGTGTCCACCCGCCCGTCGACGATCAGCGCGTCGTCGATGTGAACACCGATCACGCTGCCGATCACCAGATGGCTGGCACGACCACCGTGATGTGAGGGGAGCGCCACGATGTCCCAGACCGTGCATTCCAGTGCAGCGCGGGCTTCCCCGACCCGACACGGCCGGATCAGGTTCGATGCAGTGGCCGTCAGGCCGGCGAGCTCGAACTCGTCCACCCCCGGATCCGCTTCGCGGGAGGTTTCGTTCATGGCCTGAGCCAGTGGCGCCGAGACGATGCTCACCGTGAACTCGGCGACGGCACGGACATTGGCCAGGGTGTCCTTGTCGGCACCGGTCGGACGACTGTTGGGGGCGAACACCACCACGGGTGGATCGGCGGAAACTGCGTTGAAGTAGGAAAAAGGTGCCAGGTTGCGTACGCCGGTGGCCGAGACGCTGCCGATCCAGCCGATGGGGCGGGGTGCCACCAGCGCGTTCAGGGGGTTGTGAGTCAGTGGCGCCGGACGGAGGTTTTCCCGGGGATCGTAGAACATTGCTCAGCGTCGCCGTCGGCCGGCCGGCGGCGGCTCAATCGGCCACGGTGCTGGAACGGTTGGTCGCAAAGCCTTCATCCGTACCGAGGATTTTTGCCGGGCGCGACAGGTCCTCCTGCCAGAGCAGCGATTCCATGTAGATGTTGAGCGGCTGATCCTGGATGGTGAGCTCGTAGACCGGTTCACCCTCGTTGGACGCGTGATTGTGCACGGCCCAGCCCGGGGCGGATACCATCAGGTCGCCCGCCTTCCACTCGTAGCGCTTGCCTTCCACCCGGCTGTAGCCGGAACCGCGGAAGTAGTAGTTGATGGCAGACGACACGTGCCGGTGCGGCTTGTCGACGATGCCCGGGGGTCGGATCGTGATGGTGGAGAAGAAGTTGGGTGTGGTGCCGTTGAAGCGGTCCGTGCGCGGGTTGAACAGCAGGTAGAGCCGACGGCCCTGGTACTTCTCGCCGAGGGCGGCGAGCTCGTCGAGGTGTGCCTTCACCGTCTGCCAGGGCCAGTGCAGGCAGTTGGATGGCACCGCGGGCGGGCTGATCAGCGTCTCGTAGGGCATCAGCGCCGCACCGTCCTCGCCGATGGTGAAGGTCGGCAGGCTCATTCCGCTCGAATGTTCCGATGCTTCGGCAGTCTCGACAGCCGGCTCTGCCGGATCTTCCTCCACCAGGTGCACGCGCATCATCTCGAGCAGCGCCGCGTTGGAGTAGGTGAGCCTGGCATGCAGCGCATTGCTGTCGTTGATGTGGCGGTAGGTGGCGTAGGACGGGTGGTTCCAGACGTCGTACTGACCATAGGCAACCGTGCGATCGCCGACGATGGCACGGCCGGCGCCGCGGATGCAGAAGTTCACCTGCGTGGAGTTGTGGCGGATGGGCGCCGTTTCCTCACCCGGCTTCAGCACGTCGAGCGTCACCCGCACACCGGGGGTCAGGCCGCGGCCCGGGTCCGGCGCGCTCGGGTGCACGAACATCACCTGCCGGCGGCCGTTGGCTGGCCTGGGCTCGTCTGCAAGCAGCTCGATCTGCTCGTCGATCATCTCCCGGGTGATGGTCACCGGTGGCCAGTCCTTTGCAGGTTTCGCGCGGCCCGGATCGCAGCGGCCGTCACGCTCGCCGCTGGTGTTCAGCAGCCGGGGAAGAGGTGCCTGATCGTTCATGGCGGAAACCGGAGGGGTGGCAAAATGCTTTGATAGCAAAGTATTATTACTCGCGTCAACCGTTCGAATCCTCCGTGAAATAAAGCAGAGAAATGAAGCAAGAGACGCCCGTTGTCTGGCCTTCTGCCGGTGTGTCGGAGGTGCCTTACCGCATCTACTCGGATCCTTCGATATTCGAGCAGGAAATGATGCGCATCTTCGAAGGCGAGAGCTGGTCGTACGTAGGGCTCGCCGCGGAAATTCCGGAAGCGGGCGACTATCTCGTCACCATGATCGGCCGCCGTTCGGTGGTGATCACCCGGGGCCCGGACGGTGCCGTCCACGGCTTCGCCAACCGCTGCGCCCATCGGGGTGTGAAGCTGTGCCGTCAGCACCGGGGCAACGCGCGCTTCTTCGTCTGCCCTTACCACCAGTGGTCCTACGATGCCCGGGGCAACCTGCGGGGTGTGCCCTTCATCAAGGGTGTGAAAGGCAAGGGCGGCATGCCGGAGGATTTCGATCGCGCGTCACACGATCTGCCGAAGCTGGCGGTCACCGAGCGCAACGGTGTGATCTTCGCCTCCTTCGCCGAGCCACCACCGTTCGAGTCCTATCTAGGCGAGACCAACCTGCGTTACTTCGACCGCGTCTTCGACGGCCGGCAACTCAGTCTGCTCGGCTACTCGCGTCAGCTCATTCCGGGCAACTGGAAGCTGATGTTCGAGAACATCAAGGATCCGTACCACGCCTCGCTGCTGCACGTGTTTCTGGTCACCTTCGGCCTGTTCCGTGCGGACCAGGAATCCCAGGTGCAGATGGATGACACCGGTGGCCACGCGCTGCTCATCTCCCGACGCGGCGAGCAGAAGAAGTCGGATGCAACCAGCGACATCGCCAACCTGCGCGAGGATTTCGTGCTGAGCGACAAACGGCTGCTCGATCCGGTGAAGGAATTCCCGGACGACGCGACCGTGGTCATGCAGACCATCTGGCCCAATCTGATCGTTCAGCAGCAGTCCAACACCCTGGCTCTGCGTCAGATCCGGCCCCGGTCACCGGGAGCCTTCGAGCTCGCCTGGACGTTCTTCGGTTATGCGGACGACGACGAGGCGATGACGACAAGGCGCCTGCGCCAGGCCAACCTGATGAGCTCGGCGGGCCTCGTGTCCGCGGACGACAGCGAGGTGATCAAGCTCGCCCAGGATGGAGTGGACCAGTACCCGGACCATGTCGGTGTGGTGCAGATGGGTGGCAGGGGCACGGAAAACGAGAACCATATGGTGACGGAGACCGCTGTTCGGGCCTTCTATACCCACTACCGGCGGGTCATGGGGCTGTGAGCCTGGACCCGCTCGAGCAACGGCGGCTGGAAGAGCTCTACGCGATCTACGGTGAGCTGCTGGATGACGGTCCGCTGGAAGACTGGCCGTCGCTGTTCACCGAGGAGTGCACCTACCTGGTGGTGCCGCGCGACAACTTCGAGCAGGATCTGCCGCTCGCCATCATCCGCTGCGAGAGCCGCGGCATGCTGGTGGACCGGGTGCGCTCCGTGCAGGAAACCATCATGTTCGAGCCGCGCTACCTCCGCCATCAGATCACCAACATCCGCGGTACGAAGCGTGATGACGGTGGTATCGATGTGATCGCCAACTACCTGGTGGTCGAGGTGCTGCCGGAAGATCTGCCGAAGATCCTGAGCGTCGGCCGTTACCTGGATGTGGTGGTCGAAGAGGCAGGGGAACTGCTCTTCGAGGAAAAATGGGTCATCTACGACTCCGTGCTCGTACCGAATACCATCGTCTATCCTTTGTGAGCCGTTGGAACTTCACATGGCGTTGACCCAGCAACAGATCGAAGCCGCGGCCCTGGCGCTGCAGGCGGCCGAGGCGGAGCGCCGACAGATCCGCCCCATCTCCGTCGATCATCCCGACATGACGCTCGACGATGCCTATGCGGTGCAGGCAGCCTGGATGCAGGCGAGGACCGACGCAGGCCGGCGTGTGCGGGGCCGCAAGGTCGGGCTGACATCCCGGGCCATGCAGGTGGCGATGAAGATCGACGAGCCCGACTTCGGCACGCTGCTGGATGACATGTTCTTCGAGGACGGTGCCACCATCGAGGCCGCCCGCTTCACCGATCCGCGCGTCGAGGTGGAGCTCGCCTTCGTGCTGGGCCGGTCCATCGAAGGGCCGGCGCTCTCCACCTGGGACGTGCTGGATGCCACGGATTACGTCGTCCCGGCCCTGGAGCTCATCGCAGCACGCAGCTACCGGGTCGATCCGGAGACCGGCAGGTCCCGCACGGTGCTCGACACCGTCGCCGACAATGCGGCAGCCGCGGGTGTGGTGCTCGGTGGCCGGCCGGTCCGACCCCTGGACGTGGACATGCGCCGGGTTGGCGCGCTGCTGTTCCGTAACGGCGTCATCGAGGAAACGGGTGTCGCTGCCGGGGTGCTGAATCATCCGGCCAACGGCGTGGTCTGGCTGGCGCGACGGCTCGCCGCGCACGGCGTGGGTCTGGAAGCGGGCCAGGTGATCCTGGCCGGCTCTTTCACCCGTCCTGTGGACATCCGCCCTGGTGACACCTTTCACGCCGACTTCGGCGAGCTCGGCAGCATAGCCTGTCACTTCTGCTGAGCGGCGACCGGCGTGCGCATCGTCGAGGTCAGAGAGGTCTCGGTACCGCTGGAAGGCACGGTAGCCAACGCGGTGGTCAGCTTTGCCGAACACACCGTCTCGCTCGTCGCGCTGATCACCGACAGAAAGCAGCGCGGCAAACCGGTCACCGGCATCGCCTTCAACTCCATCGGCCGGTTCGGTCAGTCGGGCATCCTCCGGGAACGGATGATCCCGCGCCTGCTTGCTGCGGATCCTGACAGCCTGCTGGCAGCGGACGCTATCTCGCTCGATCCGGCCAGGGTGCTCGCCACGGTGATGAGGAACGAGAAGCCGGGCGGCCACGGCGATCGTGCCGGTGCCGCGGCCGCTATCGAGCTCGCGGTCTGGGATCTGAACGCCAAGCTCGCGGACGAGCCGGCCCATGCCCACATCGCCCGTGCCTTCGGCCAGCCGCAGACACCCCGTCCGGTGCCGGTCTACGCCGCAGGCGGTTACTACTATCCGGACGATTCCGTCGAACGTCTCCGCGACGAGCTCGACGGCTACCGGGCCCTGGGTTTCGAAGCGTTCAAGATCAAGATCGGCGGTGCGCTGCTGGACGAGGACCTGCGGCGAATCGATGCCGCGCTCACAGTTGCCGGCGATGGCGCGCGGCTGGCGGTGGACGCCAACGGCCGGTTCGACCTCGAGCAGGCACTGGCTTATGGCCAGGCGCTGGCACCGCTGGGGCTGCGCTGGTACGAGGAGCCGGGAGACCCGCTCGACTTCGAGCTGAACCGCGCGCTGTGCGTGGACTACGACGGCGCCGTGGCGACGGGGGAGAATCTGTTCAGCGCGGCGGATGCGCGAAACCTGGTGCGCTATGCGGGGCTGCGCGCCCACCGCGATGTGTTGCAGATGGATCCGGGACTCTCCTACGGCCTCACCGAATACGGCCGCATGCTCGCTCACCTGGAAGCCGCCGGCTTTCATCGGTCCCGGTGTTTCCCGCACGGCGGGCACCTGATCAACCTGCACGTCGTCGCCGGCCTCTCGCTCGGCGGCTGCGAGGCGTATCCCGGTGTCTTCCAGCCTTTCGGCGGCTACTCGCCCCGCTGCACCGTCGAGGCGGGCATGGTGACGCCGGGAGACGAGCCCGGTTTTGGTCTGGAATGGAAGGAGGAGCTCCGCCCGCACCTCGACGGGTTGCTGCAGGGCGCGACACGGGGCAGGGTGAGGTCATGAAGATCGCCATCGTCGGTTGCGGTGCCATGGGGTCCGTCTATGCGGCGCTGCTCGCCTCGGCGGGGCACGACGTGCTGGCCATCGGCACGAACCGGGCGCATATGGCGGCCATCGAACGTGAGGGCCTGCGCGTCTCCGGCGCGAGCGGTGACCGCCGCGTCCGGATCCGCGTTGCTGGCAGGCCGCCGGAAGAGGCGATGGATCTGCTGGTGATCGCCGTCAAAGCGGCGAACGTGGCTGACGCTGCGCATGAAGCCCTGCCGCTGGTCGGTCCGGAGACCCTGATTCTGACCCTGCAGAACGGGCTCGGCAGCGCCGAGGTGGTCGCCGACGTGCTCGGCGGATCGAGGCTCATGGTGGGGGTGGCTCAGGGATTCGGCGCTTCGCTCGTGGCCCCGGGGCATGCACATCACAACGATATGAAGGCGATCCGCATGGGCGCCTTCGCCGGGCTCGATCCCGCGTCGGTGGAGAGGACGGCGACGCTGTGGCGGGATGCCGGGTTCGACGCGGCGGCCGTGGACGACATCGTCGCCATGCAGTGGGAGAAGCTGATCTGCAATGCAGCGTACAGCGCTGCCTGCGCGCTGACCGGTCGCACGGTGGGCGAGGCAATGGATGATCCTGCTCTGGGTCCGGTCACCCGACTGGCGGCGGTGGAGGCATGGCACGTCGCCAGAGCTTGTGGTATCTCGCTGTCGTTCACTGACCCCGTGGCCCATGTCCGCGCGTTCGCGGCGAGAATGCCGGACGCCAGACCTTCCGTGCTGCAGGATCTGGAAGCGGGGCGCAAGACGGAAGTGGATGTCATCAACGGCAGTATTCCGCGGGAGGCTGCCAGAGTCGGCCTGACGGCGCCGGTCAACGCGACCCTGACCGGTCTGGTTCAGGCGCTGGAGGCGGGCAGGCCGGTACTCCGGCAGGTGGAGGCGCGACGGGACGTCGGAGGAACCGAACATGGATGACATCACCGCCTTGCTCGACGCGGATGAGAGACGGCGCGCCGCCATGATCCGGAGTGACGTGGCCGTGCTCGATACGTTGCTCGACGACGCGCTGATCTGGACTCACTCGTCCGGCAAGACCGACACCAAGGCGTCGTTCCTGGCCGGCATCGGTTCGGGTGTCGTCCGCTACCTCGCGCTCGAGACGCAGGATGTGGCGGTGATCCGGCACGGCGATGTGTTCGTCTGTCACGGGCTGCTGATCGGGCGTGCCAGCCGTGATGGTGTGGAGAAGTCGCTCAGTAACCGCTTTCTCGCCGTCTGGGTGCAGGGGGAGGAAAGTTTCCGGATGGTCGCCTGGCAATCCACGGGTCTCTGACGCCGCACCTGTCGAGAGCCGTGTTCTAAAAAGGTGGCGCTGCGGCGCTGATACTTTGTATGCTAAGTAAGTTCATGACAATTGGAGGGGAGGGCCGATGTCTGACTGGACACGGGAATTCGTTTCGCTGATCTCACCGACCGCCGGGCGCAATGGCGCCGGATTCATGCCCTGCCAGGGACTCTACTACCGGCCGGAAGGGCGCAAACCCAGAACGGCCCTGATCGCCACCCACTACAACGTCGATTTTTCCGAGCACTACCTCGGCGAGTTCATGGCGGCGCGCGGTTACGGCTTTCTCGGCTGGAACACGCGTTTCCGCGGCAACGAGGGCTTCTTTCTGCTGGAGCACGCGCTGATCGACATCGGGGTCGGCGTGCGCTGGCTCAAGGAGCAGGCGGGTGTGGAGCAGGTTGTCATCCTCGGCAACTCAGGTGGCGGATCGCTCATGGGTGCCTATCAGTCCCAGGCCCAGGGTGTGACCATGACCCCCACACCCGGGCTCAAGCTGCCCGACGCGCTCAACGAACTGTTGCCCGCCGATCTCTACATCTCGCTGTGTGCACACCTCGGCCGTCCCGAGGTGCTCACAGCCTGGTTCGACCCATCGATCACCGACGAGACGGATCCCTCGAGCGTGGATGCGTCGCTCAACATGTACGATCCTGCCAACGGCCCGCCGTATGCGCCGGCGTTCGTCGAGCGCTATCGGGCTGCGCAGACGGCGCGCAACGAACGCATCACCGCCTGGTGCCATGCCGAGCTCGAGCGTCTGAAGGGCCTCGGCATGTTCGATCGCGCTTTCAACGTCTACCGCACCTGGGCCGACCTGCGGCTCATGGACGGCAATCTGGATCCCTCGGATCGCGAGGTTGGGCGCTGTTATGCGGGCGATCCGAAGACGGCCAATTTCGGACCGCGTGGCATCGGTCTGACCAATACGCTCAGGACCTGGCTGTCCATGTGGTCGCTGTCCGACTCTCACTGCAGCGGCGCACCGCACCTGAACCGGATCACTCAGCCGGCGCTGGTCGTTCAGAGTCTCGGCGACACCGGGGTGTTTCCGAGCGATGCAAAGGCCATCTACGAGGCCCTTGGAGCGAAAGACAAGCGTCTGGAGATGATCACCGGTGATCACTACCTGGAGAATCCGGGCAACGCCAGAGACGGGGTCGCCGATCTGATCGTCGGCTGGCTCGGCGAGCACGGCGCCTGAGACCATCGCGATGAGTGAGAGGAATCCTACGGAGCCGTACCTGGATCCGATGCACAGCATCGGCTACCTCACCCGCATCAACTTCCGCGCGTTTTCGCGCGAGCTCGAGAAGCTGACGATCAAGCATGGCGTCAGTGCCGGCCAGTGGCGGTTTCTGCGGGTGCTCTGGGACCAGGACGGCATCACCCAGCGGGAGCTCGCCGACCGCACCGGCACCACGGAAGCGACCACCGTGCGGTCCGTGAACGGGCTGCTGAAGAGTGGGTTCATCAGCCGCCGGCGGGAATCGGACGATCGGCGCAAGATGAAGATCACGCTGACGGCGAAAGGGCGGCGGCTGCGCAACGAGCTGCTGCCCATGGTGATCGCCGTCAACGAGCGTGCGTTGCGTGGGGTTTCCAGACGTGACATCGACATCACCCGCCGGGTGCTGATGAGAACCTTCGAGAATCTGACTTCGAACGGGGAGGGCAGCGAATGAAACCATTGCCGCTGCTGCCGACGTCACTGGTTGGCAGCTACGCGCAGCCGGGCTGGCTCATCGACCGGGACCGGCTCGGCAGTCGATTGCCGCCGAGAGTGCTGCTCGACGCGCTCTGGCGGGTACCTCCGGAGCTGCTCGAAGAAGCGCAGAACGATGCCACCATTCTGGCCCTGCACGACCAGCACCGGGCTGGTGTGGATATCGTGACAGACGGCGAGATGCGTCGTGAAAGCTACTCCAACCGGTTTGCCAACGCCCTCGACGGTGTGGATCTCGATCATCCGGGCGAGGCGATGGATCGCACCGGGGCGGCGGTGCCGGTGCCTCGTGTGATCGGACCCATCGCCCATCGCGCTCTCGTGGAAGCGCCCCACGTTCCGTTGCTCAAGGCGCATACGGATCGACCCATCAAGATCACCCTGCCCGGACCCTTCACCATGGCCCAGCAGGCGCAGAACGACTACTACCCGGATGCGGCGGCGCTGGCTCTGGCCTACGCGGACGCCGTGAACGTAGAGCTGAGAGCACTGTTTGCCGCCGGTGTGGACATCGTTCAGCTCGATGAGCCCTACGTTCAGGCGCGTCCGGAGGCTGCGCGGGAATATGCCGTGGAAGCCATCGACCGGGCCCTCGAGGGGGCAACCGGTCCCACGGTGCTGCACGTCTGCTTCGGCTACGGCAAGCACGTCGCGGACAAGCCACCGGGCTACGCGTTCCTCGGCGAGCTCGATCACTGCCGGGCGGACGAGATCTCGGTGGAGTGTGCGCAGCCGAGACTGAAGATGACGGTGCTGGAATGTCTGCAGAACAAGAAAGTCCACGTGGGTGTGATCGACCTGCGGGATCTGACCCCGGAAACGCCGGAGCTGGTCGCCGATCGCATCCGTGCCGCGCTCGAGCACCTGCCGGTGGAGCGTATGGTGGTGGCGCCGGATTGCGGCATGAAGTATCTGCCCCGGGACGTGGCGTACGCCAAGCTTTCTGCCATGGTGGAGGGTGCGAGGATTGTCCGCGGTGAGATCGGCTGAGGAAGGCGGAGGCACAGTATGAGCAATCCCGAGCACATCGTGGTGGTGACCTTCGAGACCACACCTGAGAATCAGGATGAGGCTCTCGAGAAGATCGGTGCCTACATCGATAGCTTCCTGTCGCGGCAGCCGGGGTTCCTCGGCAGCCAGCTGCATCGCGGGCTGGACGGAACTTCCCTCGTGCACTACGCCCGCTGGCGGTCGGAGGCAGACTTCCAGGCGGCAGGCGAGAAAGCCCGCGCGCATCCGGATCTGCCGGCGCTGCGACTCTACAAACCCGCCGGCCGCGGCTATGCGGTGTGGCAATCCTATCCGCGCAGTTGAGAGGCAGCGGAGGAAACGGGCCGGGTCGCCCGTCGGCGATCCCGTCGGTCGAATGCGGCACGCAGACGATCTAGACGCGGCCGGGTGATCGGATAGCGGTAGATCACCAGGATGGCCAGCACGTAACAGGCCGGTGGCAACAGCGCGATGGCGTATCTGAGCGCCGCGATCTCGTCGGGTCCGTTCTGCGCCCGCGGATCGAAGCCGAACACGCCGAGCAGCGGCAGAGCGATGCCGAGCGCGAGGGCCTGGGTGGTTTTCGAGCCGAGCGACCAGACCGCCATGTACGCACCGGCGATGCTCTCACCACGACGTCGGGTAGCGACGTCGATCACATCGGCCTTCATCGACAGGGACAGCGCGATGAAGTTGCCACCGGCGAAGCCGATGATGGCGGTCATGATCACGAAGGGCACTATCTCACCCGGCGCCAGCGTCAGATACAGTGGCGTGGTGAGCGCCATGACCAGGGTTCCAGTCATCCACGCCTCCCGCTTGCCGATGCGCCCGGACAGCCAGACCCAGAACGGCAGCCCGATGATGTTGACGGCGAAGTACGACAGGAGAATGGGCTGCGCCTGCCGTTCGAGATCCATCGCAAAGGTCGTGAACAGCATGAACAGCGTGCCGATCATGGTGGTGCCGAGCGACATCAGCGTGAAGCCGGCGAACAGCACGAGAAAGGAGCCGTTGCTCAACATGGCCTTGAGATTCCTGAGGATCGGCTGGCGTGCCGGCGGCGCTACTGCGCGTTCGGGCAGCCGCCACACCGTCACCCCGATGAGGGTGGGCAGCAGTACCAGCGCCATGCCGCCGATGATGACCAGGGCTTCGCTCGCCACACCGCCATAGCCGAAGAGCTGCGACGCGGCCACAGGCACCAGCAGCACGCTGATGTTGCCGGCGAATCCGAAGGCCTGGCGCCAGCCCGTGATCCGCGTGCGCTCATCGAAATCATCGGACAGCTCGGCACCCCAGGCGTAGTAGGGAATGTTGATCATGGTCCAGCCGAACCACAGCAGCACGGACCAGATGAGCAGATAGCTGTTGCTGACGGCGCCGCTGGGTGAGAAGAGCTGGTAAGCCGAGAGCATCATGAGCGGCACACCGGCGAGCATCCAGGGCTTGCGGCGGCCGAGCCGCGTGCTGGTTCGATCGCTCAGCGCCCCGATCAGGGGGTCTGTGATCACGTCGCTGATCCGGGCCACCATCAGCAGCAGGCCGATATCCGTTATGCTCAGTCCCAGATCGCGCGAGTAGAAGAACGGCAGATAGAGCGACATGGGAATCACCGCCAGATACATGGCGAATTCCGGCAGGCCGAAAAGCATGAGCTGAGTGCGGCTGAGCGCCGTGCCTGTCTGCGACATCAGAACCGTTCCCCGTGGTCAGCCGTTCCAGTCTGACCCGAACCGTAAGGAAAGTGCATGCCCGTACTGCTAGAACTGAGAGCCAGCATCAACTCCACCCGCGGCGAGTCGTCGAAGCTCAGCCAGCGATTCGTCGAACGCTGGTGTGCGAAACACACGGACACCCGGGTGGTCGTCCGGGATCTGGCGACAGACCCCGTACCGCACCTGACCGCGGAACGGTTTCAGGCGTTCCTGACGCCGGCGGCCGATCGTACACCGGCTCAGGTGGCCCACGTCCAGGCGAGTGACGCGCTGATCGACGAGCTGAAGCTCGCGGATATCGTCGTGCTGGGCCTGCCGATGTACAACTTCGGCATTCCCTCGACACTCAAGGCCTGGTTCGACCATGTGGCCCGGGCCGGTGTGACGTTCAGATACACGGAGAGCGGATCGATCGGTCTGATAGGCGACAAGCCGCTGTACATTCTCGCCGCCCGGGGTGGGCTCTATCAGGGCACGGAACGGGATTTTCAGACGGGACACGTCACGCTCTTCTTCAATCTGCTCGGCATCCGCAACATCCAGTTCGTTTACGCGGAAGGGCTCAATATCAGCCCGGAGAGCAAGGAGGCATCGCTCGAGGTGGCCCGGGAAGCCATCGATGCGCTGATCTGAAGCGGTTCCACCGTTGCCTTGCATATGCTTAGCATACTAGGTATTTTTGCACGAGCGCGAACTGGAAGACCGTGGTCGCGCTGCATGCTGTCCGTCCAAGGGGAGGTCGGGATACCGACCAGGGGCAGCGGATAAAATCAGGCGCGGACGGGATCCGTGCCGGAACGCGCAGGTCAGCTGCGCTGACAAGACTGTGTTGGGAGAGAATCTATGAATTGTGCTCGTCACGGATGGACGCTGCTCGGCGTCCTGTCACTGTCTTTCGCCCCCCTGCTGCCGATGACCGCGACCGCCGAAGAGATGGCGCAGGCATCCAAGGGACCCATCGAGGAAGTCATCGTCACGGCACGGTACCGCGAGGAAACCGCGCAGGAAACGCCGATCGCCATCACCGCGTTCAATCAGGCCATGCTGGAAGACATCACGGCCCAGGATCTGCGCGACGTCGGCTCGCAGTCACCGAACGTGCGCATCCAGGCCAATACCTTTGCGCCCAACTCCTCGACCATTCATATCCGCGGCATGGGCTCGCTGACCATCGAGTCGACGAACGAGCTCAGAAACGGAGTATCGATCAACCAGGTGTACATCTCGCGTCCGGTCGCGACGCTCGTCGATTTCTTCGACGTCGATACGGTGGAAGTGCTGCGCGGTCCCCAGGGCACCACGTTCGGCAAGAACTCCCTCTCCGGCGCCGTCCGTGTCAACACGATCATGCCGGACGGTACCGTCGACTACAATGCGGAGCTCACGGCGGGCAACTATGGCCGCATGGACTTCCGCGGTGGCATCCAGTTCCCGATCCTCAACGACACGCTGTCCGCGCGTGTGGCCGTGCTGGCGCAGAACTACGACGGTCACTACAAGAACCGCCTGGGCGGCCGGCTGAACGGCGAGGACGTGGACACCATCCGCGGCACGCTGCGCTGGGAACCCACGGACAGTTTCGACGCGACCCTGATCTACGGCTGGCTGAAGGAGCGCAGCGAGGCACCGGGCGGTGACGACCAGGCTGATCCTGGTATGTTGATCTTTGCCTTCTTCCCGTCCTACACGGGTGAGCCGGACGACGGCGCCTTCACCGTGGGCCGGGATGCGCTCGACTTCTACAACACCGACCAGGACAGCCTGACGGGTATCATCAACTGGGACATCGGCCGTTTCACGCTGACCTCGGTCACCGGCTGGATCAAGACCGATGACTTCGCGGCTGCGGATTTCGATCAGACCGAGCTGCCGTTCTTCCCCACCTTCCGCGAGCAGAACCACGATCAGACCAGCCAGGAGCTGCGCCTGCAGTCGGACTTCGGCGACATGGGTGGCTTCCTCGGCAATCTCGACATGGTGCTGGGCCTGTTCTACTTCGAGCAGGAGCACGAGATCGTGCAGACGTTCCCGACACTGAACAACTCGGCGGACTACGCCCACCAGAAGAACAAGAGCAAGGCGGTGTTCGGTCAGGGTATCTACGCGCTGACGGAGGATCTCAACCTGATCCTGGGCGTACGCTATACCGACGAATCCAAGGATTTCGAGCGCAATCCGGGCGAAGGTATCCCGACGCCCATCGACTATCTGGATCCGTCGACACGACCCAGCATCGGCTACATGGCAGCCACGGACATGACCGTGAACGGCGATCTGGACAGCAACCGGACCACCTGGAAGGTGGGGGGTGACTACCACTTCACCGACAGCATCATGGGCTACCTCACGTATTCCACGGGTTACAAGGCTGGTGAGTTCGGTGCACGGGCAGGATCCAACATCACTGTGGGTCCCACGGATGATGAGACGTCCGAAGCCTGGGAGCTGGGTGTGAAGAGCGAGTGGATGGATGGCAGACTCCGGGCCAACGTTTCGGCGTTCTACACCAAGTACAAGGGGCTGGCTTTCGAAGTGTTCTTCCCCTCGGAGGACAACCCGACCGGTCAGGAAACGGCCTCTCAGAACATCGGTAAGGCCACCATTCCCGGCATCGAGTTCGAGGTCACCTGGGTACCGATCGACGGCCTGACCCTGGACGGCACGCTCGGACTGATGGATCCCGAGTACGACGAGTTCTGTGCGGATCTGGATGGACCGGCCGAGTATGCCACGGTTCCCACTTCCGACTGCGGCGGTGCCGTCCAGGAGGTAATAACGACGGCCGGCATCAGATATCTGGTGGACGAGGACCACACCGACCTCAAGCTCAGCCGCGCGCCGAAGACCCAGGCCTATCTAGCGGCCAAATACGAGTGGTTCACGGACATCGGCGGGTTCTTCGTTCGCGCTGCGACCAACTACGAGAGCAGCTACTTCTCGGATGGCGCGCTCAACCATCCGAAGGGCAAGACCGGCGACTTCTGGCTGGTCGACGCCAGCGCCGGCTGGACCAGCAAGAACGAGAAGTGGCGCCTCCAGGCCTGGTGCAAGAACTGCTTCGACAAGACCTACACCAACGGTCTGACGCCGACGGCAAACTACTTCATCCAGCACTTCTACGGCTATCCGCAGCTGTATGGACTGACGCTGTCGTTCCGCCAGTAGGATAGGTGCAGGAACGGTCCGACGCCGGCTGCCCCGGGCAGCCGGCATTTCTGCCTGATGACGACCGTTCTGACCGTCGGTGCGCCGTCTATCATCGACGCGCCTATTGACAACGATGGTCAATGATATTGATCCTTGACCATTCAAGGCCGATGGCCAGCGCTACGGCCGTGGAATGTTGGGGAACTGGAAGACGAGGAACTTCAGATGACGACCAGAAGCAACGAAAAATTCGAGATCCGCGGTATCAACCATCTGGCACTGGTGTGCCGGGATATGAAGACGACCGTGGATTTCTACACCGGCGTGCTCGGCATGCCGCTGACCAAGACCATCAACCTGCCGGGCGGCATGGGACAACACTTCTTCTTCGACATCGGTAACCGTGATTCGCTGGCGTTTTTCTGGTTTCCCGACGCGCCGGATTCCGTACCGGGTGTCACCCACGCCGAGAGCCTGGTCGGCAAGGGGTCCATCACCTCGGCACACGCCTCCATGAACCACGTGGCCTTCGACGTGCCGGAGGAGAAGATCGAGGAATACCAGAAGAAGCTCGAGGCGGCGGGCGTGGAGTGCACGGCGGTGGTCAACCACGACGATTCTGAAACTCAGGCGAGCCCCACGCTCACGCCGACCACGTTCGTGCGGTCGATCTACTTCAAGGATCCGGACGGCATTCTGCTCGAGTTCGCGGCGTGGACCCGCGAGCTGGACGAGCGGGACGTGAACGCGGAGCCGATGGCCGTCGACTGACGGTCGGTCTCGGTGGCCCCGCGTTCGCGGGGCTGTGCCAGCGCCGTTATTTTCTCCGGCTGCCGGGCAGATCATCGGCATCGGCAATCTCGGGCCCCCAGTCCGCTGCCAGTGCGGACTTGAGGCCGTCGAAGCGGCGTCTGCCGATCCTCTGCTCCAGCGCCTGTTCGATCCTGGCCAGCGTTTCCAGCGCCAGGTCGCGTAGTTCACCCGATTCCTCAGACAGCCGATACAGGTTACGCCGCGGATCCTCCGGATCCGGCGCGCTCTGAATCACTCCCGCGTCGATCAGCGACTTCGCCATGTGATGGACGTTCTGGCGGGTGAGTCCCATTTCCCGCGCGATGTCCGCAGGGCGGTCGATGCCGAGCGCGATGTGCATCAGAATCATGGACTGAGTCCGGTGCAGCGGTTCGAAGCCGCTGGACCGCAAGACGTTCTGCAGGCTGTTGTCGAACCAGTCCAGTGCCCGTGTCAGACCGGCCATGATGCGCGCTGCCACCCGCGGAGTTGACTGTGCTGACGGTGTGGACGACTTGGGTTTCGTGTTCTTCATGAAGTGGTTACCGATCGCGTGCGGCAATCATAGCCGCTGCGCAGGTGTTCTTTCCGAACAGTCGTGCCAAGCTTGCACGGAAAAACTCTCTGCGTAAAATGATTTGACGCTAAATCCCGGGGGAGGGAAAACGCCGTGAACGAACAGGAGCTGGTCGAGCGCGTCCGGGCGCTGGCGCCGATGGTGGAAGCGCACGCGCGCCAGGCGGAGGAGGAGCGTAAACCGGTCGACGCCGTCATGAAGGCCATCGAGGATGCCGGCGTCTACCGGTACTTCGTGCCGAAGCGCTACGGCGGCTACGAGTTCTCCCTGACCACGTTCATGGACATCGGCATGATTCTCGGCGAGGCGTGCCTGTCCACGGGCTGGGTCACCACCTTCTGCATGGAGCACAACTGGCTGCTCGCGCTCTACAACAAGCAGGCCCAGGACGACATCTTCGGCAGGCAACCCTACATCATCGCGCCGGGCGCGCTGGCGCCGAAAGGCACGGCCACGCCGGTCGAGGGCGGTTACCGGCTGACGGGTCGCTGGGAGTGGGGCACGGGTGTGATGCACTCGGACTGGGTGATGGTCGGCGGGCTCACGCCGATCGAAGGTTCGGATCAGCCCGATCTCTGCATGTTCATCGTTCCGCGGGATCAGGCCGAGGTGATCGACACCTGGCATACCGCCGGCATGATCGGTACGGGCAGCAACGACATCGCGGTGCACGATGTCTTCGTGCCGGCTCACCTGGTGCAGAATCTTTCGGAAATGCGTGACGGCCGTTGCCCGGGCGGCAAGGTCAACGACTCTTACCTCTATCGGATGCCCATGTTGCCTGTGCTGGGACTCACCGCCGCCGCGCCCGTGGTGGGTGGTGCCAGCAAGGCGGTCAAGGTCTTTCAGGAGCGGCTCCAGGAGCGGTTCGTCTACGGCACCGGCACGAAGCAGGGCGAAAAGCCCATCGCGCAGATCCGCCTCGGCCTGCTCAAGGCGCGGGTGGAAAGCCTGCAGGCCAGGCTGAAAGACACCGCGCGGGAAGTGGAGGACTGGGGAAAGTCCGGGGAGCCGTGCCCGGCACTCGAGCGCGCCAGGCTGCGCGTGCAGATCGGCACCATCGTCCGGGAAGCGCGGGACATCGCCCGCGACGCGGTGGAAGCGAGCGGTGCCCATGCTCACTTCCTCGACAACCCGCTGCAGCGGATTCTGCGCGACGTGCACACGGCATCCTGCCACACGGTGTTCGACCTCGACGTGTCCGCGGAGCAGTACGGACGGCTACTGCTGGGGCTGGCGCCGAACGCGCCGTTCTGATTCGTCAGTCGGCAGAGGCTTCCGCACGCGCCAGCGAGCGAACGCGACGGCGCACGTTCAGCCCGAACAGTACCGCGCAGACCAAAGCGACCAGCGTCGAAGACCAGGAAAACGCCGCCTCAAAACCCCACCAGTAGCGGAGCAACGCATAGGCTGGGTAGATCACGAACAGCACCGAGGCGCCGAGCACGGCGGCGGTGATGTTGATCTTCGCGTCGCTCACCTCGAAGGGGGCGGCTGTCTCCACGTTCGCGGGGGGCAGAAAGTCGTCGCGCATGGCTTGCTCCTCAGAACGGTTTGACCACCACCAGATAGATCACGTACGGAATGGTGATGATCACCACCGGTGACGAGACCATCAGGAACCACCAGTGGGTGTGCATGGCCGCCTCGTATGCCTGCTGGTCCCCCCTCGCACGGATCTTTTCCTTGTTGCCGGCAAAGTGCGCCAGGTAGTAGTCCATCACCTCGATGGGAATGAACACCAGCACCACCATCACCAGCTTCATGGCGAACCAGCCCTGGGCCGGTGTCCAGCCGCCACCGATCATGAGCATGGGCCCGGTGATCAGCAGCATGGGGAAGGCGACGTGCTCGAGAATGGCGCCGTCGTCGAACCGCTCCATGGCCCAGTTGCGCATCCGCACCGCATCCACATCCCGGGGAGACTTCATCCATTCCCGGAGGATCGGCACCAGATAGAAGCGGTAGGCCACCGAGGTGCTCATGAACCAGACGGCCACGAACACCAGGTGGACGAACTTGATCTGCAGGTACCAGGGCGCCAGCAGCTGTTGGGCCGCTTCGATCACGTCGCTGTTCCCGTCACTCGCCGAAGTGGTACGTCAACCATCCGTACAGGGTGCGCGGCCGGACCGGCTGGCCGAAGCTCAGCCCGAACGTGGCGAACGGCGTGGCGGACTCGTAGTAGAACTCGTCCGTCAGGTTGCGTGCGCCGAAGCCGACTTCCCACTTGTCGCCCGGCGACAGATAGGTCGCTGTGACGTTGAGGTTCTGATAGTTGTCGATCAGCAGCTCGGGCATGTTCTCCGCGCGGGTGTAGAAGTCGTCCTTCACGACGTAATCGGCCCGCAGCGAGACCATGGAGCCACTGGTCAGCGGAATGTCGTACTTCGCCATCAGCGACAGGGTCCAGTCCGGCGTCATCGGCAGATCACTGTTCTTGTCGATGACGATGGTGTTGGATACCAGCACGCCCTTCAGGCTGTCGATCTTGTCGTGCAGCAGGCCGCCGTTCACGCCGAGCGTCAAGCGGTCGGTGACCAGCGCGGAGAGCTCGAGCTCGAGACCGCTGATCGTCGCGTCGCCGAGATTCGCCTTGGTCGAGGACGTCGCCACCACGTTGCTCGACGCGTTGATCTGCATGTCCTTGTAGTCCATGAGGAATGCCGTCACGTTCAGCCGCATGCGGCGGTTGAACAGGGTCGACTTCATACCAACCTCGTAGTTGGTGACGTACTCAGGATCGTAATTGGGCAGCGGATTCGGCACTGCGCCCGTGAATCGGGCTGCGTAGCTGCCGTCCCGATAGCCTTTCGAGTAGGTGCCGTACAGCATGACGTCGTCTCTGACATCCCAGGACAGCGAGACCAGCGGCGTGAACTCCTTGGTCGTCAGGTCGCCGTACTGATCCGAAATGGGACCGACGCGGCGTTCCGTGATCAAGTTGAAGTACTTGTCACTCTCTGTGTAGCGGCCACCAATCGTCAGTTTTAGGGTATCGGTCAGATCGAAGTTGACCTGTCCGAACACGGCCCAGCTGTCGTTGTCGATGTAGCGGTCCAGATACTGGAAGAAGAAATCCGGCGGCGATGCCAGCGGTGGTGCGAAGGAGATCTGGTTGAAGATCGCCTCGTGACCTTCCTCACCGAAGTAGTAGACGCCCAGCACGTAGTTCATCCGGTCGCTGAACAGATCCCCGCTGAACTGCAGCTCCTGCGACCACTGTTCCTGGGTGTAGTCGTCGTGGTTGTTGGCGAACAGCAGGTACGGCGAGAAGTCGAGGTCGTTGAACAGCTTGATATCGAATTCCCGGTAGGCCGTGATCGACTTCAGCTCCACGGCGCCGAGCTGCCAGGTGGCGGTGAGGTTACCGCCCCAGACCTCGACCCGCTGATTGGGATCGACCTGGGCGCCGGTGTTGTCGCGGAAGACGGAGTTGATCGCGTACGGATCGTTGGTATTCCAGACCGGGCCATAGCAGGCGGAGTTGGTTGCCTGCCCGGCGCCCGTGGTGCACGACGCCGCATCGCCGCTGTAGAGGGCGTTCCAGAACGCTGCGAACTGCTGCACCGGTGCTGCCAGCGTGATCACCTCGCCGTTGAATCCGCCGATACCCGCGATGGGCGACATCGCCCCGGGCTTTTCCTTGGCCAGCGAGTAGTCGGCGGCAAAGCTCAGGCTGAACGTATCGGTGATGTCCGCCAGCACGTTACCCCGGACTCCCCACATGTGGTCGTTGCCGAGCTTGAGGTCGTCGTACTGCAGGGCCTTGACGTAGCCGTCCCGTTTGCGGCCGAAGGCGCTGAACCGGCCGGCGACGTGGTCCCCCATGGGGATGTTCACGTTGCCCTGGCCTTCCAGGTAGCCGGCACTGCCGCCGGAAACCCGCAGCGAGCCGCCGAGATCGTGGGTCGGTTGCTTGGAGATGATGCTCACGGCGCCGCCGATTGTGTTTCGTCCGAACAGCGTGCCCTGAGGGCCCCGGAGCACTTCCACCCGCTGGACGTCAACGAGGTCGAACACGTTGCCGATGTTGCGGCCCATGTAGACGCCATCCAGATAGATGCCTACGGCCGGATCCTCGACAGGAATGAAGTCGTTCTGACCCATGCCGCGGATGAAGATGACCGGCGATTTGACGCCGCTGGTGGCGCCTGCGGCCTCGAAGTGGACGTTCGGCACGACCTGGCCGATGGCATTGATCTTCATGCCGCCCTGTTCCACCAGGTCTTCCCCGGTGAGCACGGAGACGGCGATGGGAACGGACTGCATGGTTTCTTCGCGACGGCGCGCCGTGACGATGATTTCCTCGAGTGCGGGCGAGGCTCCTTCCTCGGCTGCCATGGCAGGTGCGCTGACGATGGTTTCTGCGGCCATGCTCAGAACGACGAGCAGAGCGGCGCCTCTACAAGAAGTACGGAAGAACATAATCCCCTCCCCGGGAGTTTTGACGTGACCCCCGTGTCGACCCTGACACGCCGTCACTGCGGTTGGGTGTGGCCTGACCCCTGGCCCACCTGGTTTCCTCGTTGCACGAGGATAGTCGTTATTCGATCCAGCGTCAAATCATTTGACGCTGGATTTTCTGTTCGCTGCTAGGGTGCCGGCAGGTACCAGACCGGTGAGCTCCAGGCCCGGTCCTCGACCATGCGATCGGCCTCCGGAAACTTCGTGCACAGATTCAGGCGCTCGCACATGAACTTGGACCAGCGCGGGCTCGGCTGCTCGATGACCCGTGCGTACCAGTAGGCCGGTCCCTCGGCGGTCCCGTCATCGGTCCAGGTGACGCAGGCCGTATCCTGCCCGGATTCGAACGTGGCGATCCGCTCGACGGACTCCACCGGTGCACCGTCCACGAGATAGCCCTTGACGATGTCGATGGCGGCCAGCGGTGTCCGGTCCTTGGCCGCGAAGACGGTGAACGTCCGCTCGGACTCGTCGGTGGTGGTCCCGCCCATGGGGACCCCAAACGCGACTTCCACGGCCTCGCAGGCGGTCTTCGCCGTGGTGCCGAACTTCAGGCGGATGCGGGTGCCGCTGGTGGCGTAAGCCTCCCGGCGCTGCAGCGCATCGAAGATGCTTTCGCGGGTGTTCTCTCCGGCCCAGACACCGACCAGACCACCGGGGTTGTAAACGGGGTTCGTCAGCAGCGATTCGGGATCGGCCCAGATGGCGGCAACCCCGCCGGTGAACGAGGACTCCTCCGTGAAGCCGGCTGCGGCAAAGTGGCCGTCCGTCGAGCCGATTGCGCCGAGCTGCAGCGGATTCCGGACCCGCCCGCCCGCCTCATAGGCGGCGAGGCCCTTGCCGAGCAGCGAGCGGTAGTAGCCGGAACGCATCTGCTGCCACTCAGCGTCGGGATCCTTGGCCGGTCCGAGCATGCGCAGCTTGGCCGTGTTCACCTCGACGAGCTCGAACCCGCAGTCCGACCGGTCGCTGTCGCGCCGTTCGGGCAGGCACTCGCTCGAGCCTTTCTCCTGATGGATTTCCGCCAGGCGCTCGTACCGGGCACGGAGCCCGGCCACCTCGTGGCTGTCGTTCTCGACGTCGAAGGTGCCACCGTCGGTCCAGTTCAGGTTGTGCGGGATCGCCACCGCGTCGCAGCCTTCCTCCGGCCGACAGTGCTCGGCGAGTGCAGCCCACAGCTTGCCGACGCTTGGATAGCGGATGTAATCGAAGGCGTGGTCCGGCACCTGGCTCGAACGGAAGATCACGTTGCGGTGCCAGTGCCGGCCATTCGGGGTCGCCGTCCACTCGTAGCCGATGAGGGCGGTGAACTCGCAGGGCTCGTTGGCCTGATCCGCCGCCTGGCGGACGCGTCCCCACTGGCCGACGTTGGCCTGATCGCAGTCCAGTCCATCGCAGAAGGGCGCCGGTGCGGGCGGATCGGCCGTGACCACGGGCAGCAGAAACTCGTTGAACACACCCCGGCCATCGCCGGAATCGCGGAGCTCGCGCATCCGCTGGCAGTACGGAATGTCGGCGTACACCGGATCCGTGCAGGAGTACGTGATTTCCCAGGTCTCCGCGTGATCGGTCACGGCGGCGAAATCCAGTGGCCGATCGATGGTGACGATCTGGCCATTTTCGAGCCGCAGGGACTGGCCACGGGCGAAGGCATAGGCTTCCCTGGGGGTGGCCAGGGTGCCGAAAGCATAGGCGTCGAGCGAGAAGGCCGTGTGCACGTGGAGATCCCCGAACAGCAGCGTCCGCTGCCCGGCATCGCCGGACTCCACCGGTCGGCAGGTGCCGGCGTCGACGGCTGTCGCCAGTGCGCACAACATGAGCGTGAACATGCCGGACGTTGTCGCCGGCAACGGTTTGATTCGCATTGGATCTCCCCCTCGAGAGCGTCCAAGCGTATTGACAACGACCCAAACAGTCAATGATATTGATTCTCGAGTCGCACACATTCAGGGGGAAAGCATGCCGAGACTGAAACAGGTATCCCGGGCCGAAGCCACGGAAAACGTCCGCAAGTACTACGACGCGCTGTTCGGCGACCGGGATCCGGTTGCCGAGCCGGGCACCGCCACCGGCACACCGGGTAACTGGTGGACCGTGTTCGCGCTGGTGCCATACGTCTTCGATCACGCCACCAGCCACTTCGGCATGTTTGGCATGTTCGCCGACAAATCGGTGAGCCAGCTCGACGGCAAGGTCCGCGAGCTCGCGATCCTCAGAGCGGGCTACACCCAGGCCAGCCAGTTCGTGTTCTCCCAGCACTGCAAGGCATCGCGGCGCTTCGGGGTCACGGACGAGCAGATCGCCGCCATTCCGCACTGGGAGATCAGCGACGCGTTCGATGCCAAGGAGCGGGCCGTGCTCGCCTGGGCCGATGCGCTGATCCTGCAGGGCGGACGCGCCTCGGACGAGCTCTTCAACGCCCTGCACGAGCATCTGAGCGACGAGGACATCCTCGAGCTCACCTATCACACGCTGGGTTACAACCTGCATGCCGTCACCTGTAAGGCGCTGCGCCTCGAGTTCGATGACGTGGACGAACGCATCCGCGAGGTCCCGGTGCCGGCCGAGGGTGAGACGGCGGACTGGGCAGGCAACGCCTGGAAAAAGGAGGACTGAACATGGCCGAAGCGGCCTCGGAATACGATTTTGGGGGTCTGCACCATCTGGCGCTGGTCTGCAGCGACATGGAGCGGACCGTGGATTTTTACACCAACGTGCTGGGCATGAAGCTGAAGAAGGGGTTCGACCTGGACGGCGGCTACGGCCAGCATTTTTTCTTCGACATGGGCGGCGGCAACGAGCTGGCGTTCTTCTGGTTCCGCGATGCGGCGAAGGCAGCCCCGGGGGTCGCATCGGCTGCGCACCTGGTGGGTCGTCAGGGAGGTACCATCACCTCCGCGCACGGTTCCATGAATCATGTGGCGTTCGCGGTTCCCGCCGATAAAATCGACGGCTACCGGGATTCCCTGGTCGCCAAGGGCGTGGATTGCACCGAGGTGGTGAACCACGATGACGTGGTCACCGGCGAGGAAGCCCGCCGTGGCGGCGGGGTTACCGACAAGACCTGGTTGCGTTCGTTCTACTTCTACGATCCGGACGGCATCATGCTCGAGTTCTGCGCGACGCTGCAGGCGGGCGTGCCGAGCGTGGACCTGCCTGTGAACGCCAAAGGCATCAAGGCCAACGGGGAGCCCATCACGGGAGCGTGATGGCTTCCACAGCGAACAGACGTGCCGGCGCCGTGGCGCCGGGTTCCGCAACCCAGGAGATGCTGCTGCGCAAGCTGCTGCACGCGTTTTACTGGATGGACGACGGGTTGCAGGCCCACATGATGCGCGAAGCGGGTCTTTCGCTGCCGCGGGCACAGTCCATGATGATGGTCTGCATCGCGGACGGGGTGACCCGTCAGGCGGACATGGCAACGCACCTGCGCGTGTCCAAGCAGGCGGTGCAGCAGGCGCTCAAGGCGCTGATCGCCAAGGATTTCGTGCGGATCGAGCCAGACCCGGACAACGGACGTCAGAAGATCGTCACGCTCACCCGCAAAGGTCACGAGATGCGCAGAATCGCCCGGACGGGGATCCTGGCGCTCGAACGGGAGCTCGCCGAGCGCATCGGTGCCGACCGCCTCGAGGCGCTGCACGATGCCCTGGGCGCGGATTGGGGTCCTTCGGGACGAGCCGATTGAGCCAGGCCGGTGACGCCGACGTGACGGAGGACGGCCGCACGTCCGCCTCCTTGTTTTACGCCTGGTACGTGGTGGCGGTGCTGCTCATCGCCCAGGCATTCTCCTTTCTCGACCGCATGATCATGGGCCTGCTCGTGGGCCCGATCCGCGAGACTTTTCAGATCTCCGACACCCAGTACAGCCTCCTGGCCGGACTCGCGTTCTCGCTCTTCTATGCCGTGATGGGCCTGCCGCTCGCCCGCATTGCCGACAGCAGGAGCCGCCGTAATCTGATCGCCGCCGGCATCGTCGTCTGGAGCGCGATGACAGCGCTCTGCGGGCTGGCCAAAGGCTTCTGGATGCTCTTTCTCGCCCGGGTCGGCGTCGGGGTAGGGGAGGCGACCCTCGCCCCCGGAGCCTACTCCATGATCACCGACTCGTTCCCGCGCCGGCTGCTCGCACGGGCGTTGTCCGTGTACATGATCGGTGTGACGCTGGGTTCCGGTTTCGCCTACATGCTGGGCGGCGCCGTGGTGGCCTATGTGGCGGACATGCCCCAGGTGTCTCTGCCCGTGCTGGGCGAGTTGCACGGCTGGCAGCTCACCTTCTTCATCGTCGGCCTGCCGGGACTGCTTGTCGCGCTGGTGCTGCTGACCACCGTACGTGAGCCGGCCCGCCGGGGGGTGAGCGCCGCGGATGCCACCTCCATACCGGTGCGGGAAGTCGTGCGCTATCTGTGGCTGCGACGTCGCGCGTATGCCGGTCACATTCTCGGGATCTCGATCTTCATCATGGTGGTTTACGCGCTGAACCTCTGGGGGCCGACCTACTTCATCCGCACGTTCGGCTACAGCCCGGCTCAGGCGGGCTGGGTGTTCGGCCTGGTGATGATCATCGCAGGCACAGCCGGACTGCTGCTCGCAGGTTCGATCGCGGACGCGTGGATGCGCCGTGGCTCGGTGGATGCCTATGTGCGCGTGATCCTGATCAGCATCGTCGCCATCGTGCCCTGCGCCGTCTCGCTCGGCTTCATCGAGAACGACCTGCTCGGCATCGTCATGATGGGGCTCGCCGTCTTCTTCTCGGCGTTTCAGGGCGGGCTCTCCGGCGGCACCCTGCAGCTCATGACGCCGAACCGTATGCGCGGACAGATCTCGGCCGTCTATCAGCTGTTCGCCAACTTCATCGGTCTCGGGCTCGGTCCCACCGTGGTCGCTGCCACTACCGACTATGTGTTCGGTAACGACGCCGCCATCGGCCAGTCCATCGCGCTGTGCGCCGCCGTGCTTTGCCCGCTCGGCGGGCTGATCCTCTGGAGGAGCCTGCCGGCGATCAAGCGCCAGCTCGGCGAGGTCTCCTGATCCGGTGAATTGCCTCAGCCGCGTGGGGCAGGGGTATAGTGGGAGCGAATCCTACTAAGGACTCAGAGGACGCCCACTGTGATCGACTCGCTGTACGGCACCGTGCTGGGCAGTGGCATGAGCCAGGCCTGGATCGCGATCTTCGTGATCCTCCTGGTGCGCTATGTGGCGATTGCGGGTTCGGCCGTGCTCATCTGGTACGGCTGGCGCCGACCGCAGCGTTACGTGAAGAAGATCCAGCAGCGCTGGCCGCGCCTTGCGGACTACGTCCGCGAGATCGGCTACTCCATTCTCACCTTCATCATCTTTTCCGGCATCGCCATGCTGGTGCTCGCTGGTCCGGTGCGTCCGTATACGCATGTCTACGGTGACGTGGCCGAGTACGGCTGGGGATACTTCGCAGCGAGCCTCGTTGCCGTGCTGCTGATCCACGACGCCTACTTCTACTGGGCGCATCGGGCCATGCACCATCCAAGCATCTACCGGTGGGTGCATCTGACCCATCACCGGTCCACCAATCCCACGCCGCTGGCGGCGTTCGCCTTTCACCCGCTGGAAGCGGTGGTGGAGGCCGGCGTAATCGTAGTGATCGCCTTTCTGATTCCCGTGCATCCGGGTGTAATCCTGCTGTTCGTGCTGATCATGACGCTCGACAACGTCTACGGGCATCTCGGCTGGGAGCTCTATCCAAAGAATTTTCAGCGCCACCCCATCGGCCGCTGGATCAACACGTCGATCAGCCACAACCAGCATCACCGGCACGTCCAGGGTAACTATGGGCTCTACTTTCTGTGGTGGGACCGCTGGTGCGGCACGCTGCGCCCGGACTACGACGCGACGTTCGACGAGGTCAGCGGGCGCGATACTGCCGGATCATTACCTGCCGCGTAATTGGACTCACCGATGACGGCTCTAGACTGATCTGACCCTTTCAGTCGGAGGCTGATATGAAGCTGTGGTCCGGTACGCTGAGCCCGTTTTCCACCAAGGTGCGCATCGCCCTCGCAGAGAAGCACCTGCAGTCCGAAATCGCCGAGATTCCCTGGTCCCGCGCCACCCTCTGGGGTCCGAAACCGGCGGCGTTCTTGGCGGTGAGCCCGAAGGGAGAAGTTCCGGTGCTGGAGGAGGCCGGCGTCGGTATCGTCGACTCCACGGTAATCAACGAGTACCTCGAGGAAGCCTACCCGCGTGTGCCCCTGATGCCCACCGAGCCGCTTGCCCGCGCCGAGTGCCGGATGTGGGAGGATATGGCCGACCATTTTATGGCAAGCCACCTCACGGTGCTGATTCGCGAGGTGTTCATGAAGCCGGATGGTCTGAATCGGGACGAGACTGCGGTGAAGGACACCTTGTCGGCCTACGAACGTTATCTGGCGGCACTGGAACGGAAGCTCTCGACGGCGGAGCACCTGTGCGGAGCGTTTTCATTCGCCGACATTGCCACCTGGATCGGGCTGGCGTTTGCGCGCACGCTCGGCGTGAGCCTGGAGGACACACCGGCCATCCGAGCCTGGTACGACCGGCTCGCAGCTCGGCCCGCGTTCGCTACCGAGTTCGAGCAGATCGTCGCCGCGGCGGCCGCAGCTTGAGTCAGGATCTACACGCAAAAAAATGCCCGGCTGGAGCCGGGCACTTCTCGCTTGGCAGGGCGTGGCTTACCGGAAGCTGTAGCTCACGGAAGCGGTAACCATGCCGAAGTCGGCATCGCTGACGTCGACCATCGTCCACTCGCCGCGCAGCGACCAGCGGTCCGCGAAGCGGAAGGCGCCACCGATGCCGTAGATGAAGTCATCGTCGTTCATGCTGTCGTCGACGGTCTGGCCCAGATAGGTTGCCTTCAGGTTCCAGTCGTACCAGGAGTAGCCGAGGATCGCGAAAGCTTGGAAGCGGTCACCGATGGGCAGCGTCGGGCGGACCATCAGGTCGAACGCGTCGCCATTCATCTTGACGTCCACACCAACGATGTCCTCGGAGATTTCGAAGAGATGCGAATAGCCGCCTTCGAAAGAGAGGTACTTGTTGAGCGTGTAGCCGCCGAATACGCGCCAATTCGGCGCGGCCTTGTCGAGATCGACGCCGTTGATGTCCACGTAGTACATGCCGGCGCCGCTGCCGAGGTAGAAACCCCGGTCCGTTTCAGCCTGGGCCGTCGCACCGATGAGGGTGAACGCCAGGGCTGCCATCCAGAATCGAATCTTCATAATCTCTCCATATTTGGTGCAGATTCGATGCGGATTCTAGGGGGGCTGCAGCCGAGAACTGCGAACGGTGCCTCATCAACGCCCCATCCAGGGGCATTCGTCGAAAAACACGTGCTGGTTCACACCCCTGATGGCGCCTGGCGCTCAGCCCGGTTACCCGGTTGGTTTGCTTGAAATTGAAAGGCCTGGCAGTACACTACGCCCCCTGCCTCGACCACGGTCGCGGCGGCCGTTCGGCAGACCCCCGAACGCGGCGTTCGGCCAGACCGGACGATCCCTCTTCCGCCTTAGCTCAGTTGGTAGAGCAGCTGACTGTTAATCAGCGGGTCGCTGGTTCGAGCCCAGCAGGCGGAGCCAATTCCCTTATTCAGATCAGTGGGTCACCACTAAGCCGGCAGTCCTTCGTGTGAGCATCCCCCTGCACGTCAACCGTGCGGATGGGCTGCTGGTAATATCTTTGTCAAGGACGGCGGCCTGCTCCCATCTGGAGTTCCCGCTCACCGGCGCATACGCCCGCGCCGAGGGGGGTCGCGATACTGTCGGGCGTTTCGAGCGTACGACCGAGCAGCGGAGCGCGGCGGAGCGCGAGCGGTTGTTTTCGGGTAACTTTCTCGACCTGTACCCGGCGACGGAGCCGGCTCGGCGCTGACGCCAACGACCTGCGGATGCGCTACAAGGACTGACCACGACGAAACACAGGAGGACCTCCATGGCCTTTTCAGACCGGCCCCGCTTCGGCGTCACCATGTTTCCCACCGACTATGCCATGCAGCCGGTGGCGCTGGCGCAGGCGGTGGAAGAGCGCGGCTTCGACAGCCTCTTCTTTCCGGAGCACACCCACATTCCTGTCTCCCGCCGAACGCCCTTCCCGGGCGGCGGTGACCTGCCCGAGATGTACTGGCACACGCACGACCCTTTCGTGGCCCTCGGCGCCTGCGCCTCGGTCACCCGGACCATCCGGCTGGGAACCGGCATCTGCCTGGTGATCGAGCGGGACCCTATCACGCTGGCGAAGGAGGTCGCTTCACTCGACATGATCTCGAACGGGCGCGTCGTGCTCGGCATCGGCGCCGGCTGGAACCGGGAGGAGATGGAGAACCACGGCGCCAGCTATCCGCAGCGCTGGCAGGTGGTGCGTGAGAAGGTGCTGGCGATGAAGGCAATCTGGGCCGAGGACGAGGCGGAGTTCCACGGTGAGCACGTCGACTTCGACCCCATCTGGTCTTATCCCAAACCGGTCCAGGCCGGCGGACCGCCAGTGTGGATCGGTGCCAACTCGAAGTGGGTCTTCGACCGGGTAGCCGAGTATGCCGACGGCTGGATGCCCATCGGTGGTCTGGGATCCGGAAACATGGCGCGGATGACCGAGGCGCTGGCCGCCCGCGGCCGGAAGATCGAGGATCTCGATCTCGCCCTGTTCGGCGCACCCACCGACACGGAGCAGTTGAAGGGCCGTATCGAGCAGGGGTTCGACGAGCTCATCTTCAACCTGCCGGCGGCCCCGGCGGAAGAGATCCTGCCGCGCCTCGACCACCTCGCGGCGGTGGTGAGGCAGATCAGGGATTGAGCAAGCGCCGCGGTCGGAAAAGCGGGGTAAGGGTCAGCGAGTGCCGATTGGCGCAGCGGTCGGAGCCAGTCAGCGAAGGTGTTGGGGGTGCTGGTGCTGCCTCGGCCTGCTACTTCCAGCCGACAACCAGCCACAGTGGATCGGCGCCTGAAGGAGAACGGTCCTCGAAATCGATCTGCCTGAATCCGGCACTGCTGAGGTAGGTGGACACCAGCTGAACTCGCTCGGTCGGAGTGAAGTGGTGAAACGCGGCGATGGCCTTGGTGGGAAACAGCCGGTGCGACATGGCGATGCACACGCCACCGTCTTCCCCGAGCACATCGTGCACCGACTTCATGACCTCCATCGGCCGGATCAGATACTGGATCGATACGGCGACGCAGACCCGATCGAAGCTGCCGTCTGGATAAGGCAGTACCGGATCGTCGTTCAGATTCTGCACGCAATGACCGCTTAGTCGCGGGTTCGCGGACAGCTCGGCAGCGTTCATGCCAAGCCCCTCCACCCGATCGTAGTGTACCTCCTCCGGCAGGTGCGAGATCCACGAGGACATCAGATCGAGCACCCGCGCTCGCGATGGAATGAAGGTGCGATAAAACTCCGTCAGCGCATCGATGGTGGCCTGGTCGATATGGGCCACGAAGCGAGGTGCCTCGTAGAAACGTTCATCAGGAGATTCGTCTGCGCGCTCAAGCCAGCGGGATGGGATTTTCATCTGGCAGGTTCCCAGTATATGCGGGAGGCGACAGCAGGCGCGACGTGAGTGCTCATCGTCCCGCTTGGCCAAGCGCCTGGCGCAGCGGTGTCACGGACCCGGACTGTGACCAGAACGACACCCGGGTGGTGCTGAACCTCAGATATCCCTCGCGGTTGAACGTCAGTTCCGTGCTGCGGTATTGCGGGTACTTGTCGAGCAGCCGGTCGGCGACGGTCCGCGCGAGCGCTTCATCCGGTTCGGACCACTGTGCTTCGCCGTCGATTCGCACCCACCAGAGCTGCTGCCAGTCGGCGTCGTACATATCGAGCAACAGCGTGGCGCTCGGGTTCTCGGCCAGATTCGTGAAACGCTGCAGCCGGCCGGGGCGCTTGCGTTTGCCATCGAGGGGCGAGTACACGACCCCGTCGAGTGCACAGAAGACAATGGGCACCAGGTGAGGCTGGCCCGAGCGGGAAGCCGTCCCCAGTCGGGCGACCGGCCATCGTTCGAGAAGCGCCTGTAGCGTCGTTTCGTCGAGACCCATGAACGGGCGGATGCTCACACCTTCAGTCGCCCTGCAGTTCGGGATAGAGCGGCGACGACGCCTTGATGAACCGCAGCAGGTGGCGCATCCGCGCGATGAGGCTCCCGGACTCGTCGCGGGTTTCCGCATCCCACCACAGGTACTCGGTTTTCGGGCTTGCACCCACACCGACGACCGTTCCGCTCACCGTGTACGGCCGGTCCAGAAATACCGGCCCCTGGACATACACGACCTCGAAAGCGCCGAACATCCCGGACGCCTTGCCGATGGCCTCGGGCAACCGCGGGTAGCCTTCCTGCGCACCTCCGGCGATGTGCCGGAACATCATGCCCGCCGTCGAGCTGACGGATGCGATCGGGCAACCCCAGGGTGATGCGCCAAGGTACCAGTCGAGTGGCTCGTTCATCGAGCCGGATTCGATCAGTGCCTGCTGCGCGTGTGTCGTCACCGTGCCCTCGGAGGTGCCCAGGTCGTGGCCTGGGGCGACGCCCTTCAGCAGGCGCAGCTCGCTGTGGTCGCACAGGCGCAGATCGCGCGTCGACAGCTCTGAACGTGTGTGATCGCCCAGCGAAGCCGTTCCGGCGCACACGACGAATTCCTCGTCGTCCGCGCGTCGCGCCTCGATGCGGGTCTGCGCGCCGGGCTGGGTTGGCCGCTTCACGACGGCGCGCACGGGCTCGCCGGAGACCACGATGTTGAGAAAATAGACGGAGAGACCACCGTGTTCGAACCAGTCGTTGCCGTAGGCTTCGAGCAGCGGCGGTACGAACAGGTCAAGGTGGACGTTGCCGCCTACGGCGGATCCGCGGAACCCCAGTTTTTTAGCTTCTGCCTCGTTGTGAATCGAAGCATCCGAGTGATTGAGCGCTATGCGCGGTTCTCCCACGATCAGCTCCGCTTCTGCCTGGCCGGCGCCCATGCATGCCCCCTTCCTGGATGGATTCTCTCTTGTGGTCGCTCGATGCTAGCGCCGCGACGATTGGTGCCGCAACACACGTATTGGAGAGGATCGCAGACCCGAGTTCGGATCCGCGGATAAATCTAGCCCGTATTGCGCAGGCCGCTGGCGATACCGGCCATGGTCACCTGCAGCGACTGCTCTACCGCCTCATGGTCCATACGCTTGTCGCGCCAGCGCGCGAGCAGCTCCGCCTGTAGCAGATGCAGCGGATCCAGATAGGTGTTGCGCACGTACAGCGATTCCGCGAGCTCAGGGTCGTTGGCGAGCAACCGGGGCTCGCCGGTGACTTGCAGCAGATCCTCGGTCAACCCCATGAGCCGCTCGCACAGGGTTGCGACGGTGCGGCGCTGTGATTCATCCGTCAGCCGTTCCGCGTAGTACCGTGCCAGCGTTGTGTCCGCTTTGGCGAGCACCATTTCCAGCATGTCGGTCTGCATTCGGTAGAACGGCCAGTCCAGCATGTCCCTCAATACATCGGTCTGACCGTGCTCGAGGATTTCGTGCAACGCCGTGTCGGTGCCCAGCCATGCCGGCAGCATCAGGCGCACCTGGGTCCAGGCAAACACCCACGGTATGGCTCGCAGACTCTCGATACCGGCGGTTGGCTTGCGGCGTGACGGTCGGCTCCCCAGCGCCAGGATGCCCAGCTCCTGCTCCGGTGTAAGGCTACGGAACAGTTCGACGAAGCTGGGGTCGTCCCGTACCACCGCTCGGTAGGACGCCAGTGCGGATTTCGACATGCCCGCGATCACGTCCCGCCATTCCCGCGTCGGTGCCGGCGGCGGGTTGAGCGTTGCTTCCAGGGTAGCGCTCAGGTAACGGCGCAGGGTCTGCAGTGCAAGCTGCGGCAACCCCAGTTTCCAGCGGATCATCTCACCCTGCTCGGTCACCCGCAGAGACCCAGCCACTGACCCGGGCGGTTGGGAGAGTATGGCGGCTTTCGCGGGGCCGCCGCCCCGCCCGACGGCACCCCCGCGGCCGTGAAAGAGTGTCAGCCGGACGCCATGGTGCTGAGCGATCTCCACCAGTCGTTCCTGAGCCTGGTACTGCGCCCACGCCGCGGCGAACTGGCCGGCGTCCTTGGCGGAATCCGAGTAGCCGATCATTACCTGCTGATAGTCGCCGACATAGTCCCGGTACCAGGGAATGGACAGCAACGCATCGATGGATTCGGCTGCCCCTTCCAGATCGGCGAGCGTTTCGAACAGCGGTACCACCGGTAGATTTCGCGTCAGGCCGCTCTCACGCAGCAGCAGGATCACCGCGAGCACGTCGCTCGGCGCTTCGGCCATGGAAATGACGTACTGTGCGATACCTGCGCCGTTGCCTTCCGCCACGGTCCGGCATGTTGCCAGAACTTCGGCTCCTTCTTCGCTCACTGGCCAGCGGGCGGGAAACAGCGGGCGACGGTTCTCGAGCTCGGCGGTGAGAAAACGCTGGCGTTCCGTTTCCGGCCAGTCGGCATACCCCGTGCCATTGGAGGAAACGTCCAGGTATCGGGTCAGCTCATCCAGCACGGCTGTGTGGCGCGCGGCATCCTGGCGCACGTCCAGTCGCACCAGGTGTACGCCGAATGCTGCCACTCGCCGCAGGGTATCGAGCAACGGTCCGTTCGCAATCACAGCCATGCCCGACGCCACCAGCGAGCGGTGGCACAGCGCCAGTGGCTCATACAGATCCCTGGTGTTCAGATAAACAGCCTCCGGGTCGGCGGGTGGCGTGAGCTCGAGCTGCGCCGCCCAGTCTCGCGTCCGCAGCAGCCGGCCACGCACCCGCTTCAACAGTTCTCGGTACGGTTCCGAGACCTCGCCCACGACCGCGATCAGCTCTTCGCTGCAGGCGCGCATCGACAGCGAAGCCTGCAGAACCTCTACGTCGCGTAGAAACAGATCGGCCGCCATCCAACGGCCCAGCATCAGCACCTCCCGGGTGACGTCGGCCGTGACGTTGGGATTGCCGTCCCGATCTCCGCCCATCCAGGTGGCGAAGCGGACGGGCGCAGCATCGGTCGGCGCAGGTGACAGGCCGCGCGTGGACCGGGCATCATCCAGCTCACGCATGAACCGCGGCAATGCCTGCCACAGCGAGCTCTCCACCACGGCGAAGCCCCAACGTGCTTCGTCCTGCGGGCTGGGCCGCGTCTGCCGGATTTCGTCCGTGTGCCATGCTTCGGCGATCAGACGCCTCAGGGCATTCTCGGTGTCCTCAGGTGCACGTCCCCGGTCGCGCTCGGCAAGCACCGCGGCGATGGCGTCGTATTTCTGGATCAGTGTCCGCCGTAAGACTTCTGTCGGGTGCGCCGTGAGCACCAGTTCGATGTCCAGCGCGTCGAGCGTCTCGTCGAGCCGGTCGTCCTCCGGTAACGTCAGCTCTGCGGAACTGTCCCGGTGCTGCCGCGTGAGGTGGTGCTGTTCCGCGATGTTGGCCAGATTGAGAAACTGGTTGAACGCTCTGGCCACGTCAACCATGTCCTCGGCCGGAACATCCGCCAGAAACCGGCTCAGCCGCGCCCATTCCGATGCCGCACCATTGCGGGCATCCTTGGCCAGCGCACGGATTCTTTCGATCCGTTCGAGAAAAGCCTCGCCGCGGTTGTCGGCAATCACTCGGCCGAGCAGCCAGCCGAGCTGTCGAACGTCATCACGCAGCGGAGCTTCCAGGTGCTTCAGGTCGAGGCCCGGCGTAATGGCTTCATCCCTCATCCGTGCAAGCATACTCCGCGCGGGAGGAGCGATCATCAGGCGAGCCCAGCAGGTGGAGCCATCAGGAACGCCCAGGCAGCGCATGGGCTTTTTCTCTCCGGGCTTTTCAACCTGGAACCTGGTTCGTCAGCCTGCGGTAAGGGCTCGCAGCCATACAGCGGTGTCGTGAAAAACCGCGCCGCCGTTCGGCCAGCCTGGTTCGGCGCTGGTGAGCACGTTGATCGGCGTGCCGCCCGGATAGGCGTCATCCGGGAAGAGCCCTTCTGCAACCAGTACGTCTGCTAGCTGCCCTTCGCGCGGGACGGCGAACAACCGTACCTCACCTCGATCGTTGCCGATGACCACCTGGTCCCCTCTGCTGATACCGAGCGCCGCGCAGGTTTCCGGCGCGATGTTGAGTGTCGGCTCACCTTCGCGGTTGCGGGAGCCCGGCGTTTCCGTGAACGTCGAGTTGAGGAACGTGCGCGCCGGCGCGGTCACGAGCCGGTAGGGCTTGTCCGGCGTGGTGGGATCGTTCACGTTGAAGTGATCCGGCAGCACAGGCATCTCTCGCCAACGGCCGCCGAAGCGCTGCCAGTCCGCTTTGAAGTGGAACTTGCGGTCGGGGGTGGGGAAGCCATCGATGAAATGCATGGCGTTCCAGTCCAGCCTGCGGTCTTCGCCACCTGCGGTTGCGTTGGCCTGTGAGTCCATCATCCTGGACAGACGCAGTGTCTCGTCCATGATCTCCCGCGCTGTCATGTGAAAGCCGGGATGCTCGGCGCCGAGCCGATGCGCGAGCTCGCAGACCACCACATGGTTTTCCCGCGCCTCACCCGGCGCATCTATCAGTTTGTAGCTGACCTGAAACGTGGTGTGGCCACTTGCCGTATAGAAATCGTCGTGTTCCAGGAACGTGGTGGCGGGCAGCACGATGTCGGCGTATTTCGCCGTCTCGGTCATGAACTGTTCGTGAACGCAGGTGAAGAGGTCGGCCCGCGCGAGTCCCGCGCGTACACGGGTGAGATCGGGGCATACCACGGCCGGATTCGTGTTCTGCACCAGAAGCCCGGTAACGGGCACTCCATTCGCGAGCGCCTCCCTGTCGCCAGTGAGGATGGGGCCGAGCCGTGATTGATCGAGCGCGCGAAGTGAAGGATCCATCACGTCCAGCCCTTCAATCAACGTACGGTTCAACGGATACAGCCCCGTCTGACCGTAGATGGCGCCACCGCCGCGCTTCAACCAGGCGCCGGTGATGGAAGGCAGGCAGACGACCGCGTGCATGTTCACAGCGCCGTTGCGTTGCCGGGAAAAGCCGTGATGCGCGCGGATGAACGAGGTTTGCGCGCGACCATAACGCCGCGCGAAATCGACGATGGTGGCGGCAGGTATGCCAGTGATCCGCTCGGCCCATTCCGGCGTTCGAGTTTGTACATGGGCCTCGAGTTCGCCGGGGCAGTCCGTGTACTTCGCCAGATAGTCCTGATTGGCAAAGCCTTCCCTGAACAACATGTGCATCAGTGCGCAGGCCAACGCACCATCGGTACCGGGGCGCGGCGCCACGTGCAGGTCAGCTTTCTGCGCGGTGGCGGTGCGGTAGGGGTCCACCACGATGAGCATGGCACCGCGTTTCTTCGCGGCCATGACATGATGCATCACGTTTACCTGGGTGTGCACGGGGTTCCCGCCCCAGATGACGATGAGATCGGCGTACTCGGCGGCTTCAACCAGATCCACACCGCGCTTCTCGCCCACGCCGGCGATCCAGCCGGTATCCGCCAGGGTGACACAGATGGTCGAATGCCAGCGGGAGTACCTCATCGCGTGGCGCAGACGCTGAATTCCGTCACGTTGCACCAGCCCCATCGTGCCCGCGTAGAAATAGGGCCAGATGGTCTCACTGCCGAAGCGGTCGACGCGCTGAATGAAGGCCTCCGCCACGCGGTCGAGGGCCTCGTTCCAAGTGATGCGACGGAACTGGCCGCTGCCCTTTGCGCCGGTGCGCAGCAGCGGATACAGCAGCCGATCCGGATGGTGCGTCCGCTCGGCGTAGCGCGCAACCTTCTCGCAAATCACTCCGTCCGTATAGGGATTACGCCGCGCGCCGCGCACACGACCGATGCGGTCGGAGGCGAGGATTTCGACGTCCAGCGCGCAGGTGCTGGTGCAATCGTGTGGACAGACCGCGGGATGCAGATTGGAAGTTGGACTGGCCATGAGCATTCACCGATGCGTGGTGTGCAGTGTAGACGGGTCCAGGAGGGCCGCAACCGACGCTCCCCAACCGGTACTTGACGTCGCCTTGAGGGCATGGGCAACGCGACAGGCTCCTGGGGGTCAACGCGGACGCGTGGGTGTGGGAGATTTGCGGGGATCAGTTATGCATCGTTGTGCATCGTGAGGCATTTGATTGCAACGGGCGCCTCGGTAACTGACTGATTTAATTGAGTTTGCCTATCCGCTGCGTCGTCTGTTAATCAGCGGGTCGCTGCCGAGTGTCGGCCAGTTGAGCCCAGCAGGCTGAGCCAATTTCCCTCATTCAGATCAGTGGGTCACCACTAAGCCGGCAGTCATTCATCTGAGCATCCCCTGCACTTCAACCGTGCGGTTCGGCTACTGGTACATCTTCGTCAAGGACGGCGGTCTGCTCCCATCTGGCGGGTGGGCGGAACGGACAGGACGAGGAGACCATCACGTGAACGAGCAACCTGCCACCCAGGACCGGCTGCTGCCGGAAGATGGAAGGTCTGAAATCCGCTAGACGCCGTGCACTTTCCGGTAGGCCCGCCAGCGCTCGAACGACGCGTGTATCCCTTCGAGACGACGCTCCACCGCCGCCTCGATGTCCGGGTGCGTGAAGATGTAGAGATCACCGTTGCGGATCGCGTCGACCACCATGTCACCCACCACGGCCGGATCCAGGGCCGTGGACATGATCTGCTCCATCCGGGCGAGCTCCTCGTCGGTGGGCTCGCCCGTTTCGCTGAAGGCGATCCGCGAGGTATCGCGGTCGCGCTGCAGCGATTCCGGCCGATTTCTCCCGGAGTTGAAGATGGCCGTTTTGACCACGCCGGGACAGAGCACGCTCACGCCGATGCCGAGCGGGGCGAGCTCGGCGTGGATGGTTTCGGAGAGCCCGACCACCGCGTACTTGGTGGTGTTGTAGATCGACAGGCCGGGCACCGGAATGTGCCCGGCCCCGGATGCCGTATTGACGATGTGCCCACCCTCGCCGTGCGCGAGGATATGCGGTAGGAAGGCCTGAAGACCGTTGATCACACCGTCGTAGTTGACCCGGGTGACCCAGTCCCAGTCCCGATAGTTCATCTCGTCGATACGGCCCCCCACGACGACGCCGGCGTTGTTGCAGAGCACGTGGATCTTGCCGAACGTCTCCACCGTGCGGGCCGCCGCCTCCTCCACGTCATCCCGGTCGCCGACGTCCACCCGCATGGGTACGACCTCGGCATTCGAGCCCTCGAAATCCCGGGCCAGCGCGTCCAGTGCCGCCTGCTCGATGTCCGCGGCCACCACCTTCATGCCCGCGGCCGCAAACGAATTCACCATGGCGCGACCCATGCCGCTCGCCCCGCCTGTGACGAACGCCACCCTGTCCTGCAGTTCCCGCATGATCTTTCAACCTCCCCTGGCAGCGACCAGCGCCAGATCGCGCCACCCTGTATTCAGTCTGGCCACTATACCGGCGAACGGGCATGCTATGGGATCAGCCAGTTCAGGGGGAGAAAACATGGCACATGATCTCGTGATCCGGGGCGGCATCGTGGTGGACGGCACCGGCGCGCCACGGCGTGAAGCCGATGTCGCGGTCAGCGGCGGAAAAATCAGTGAAGTCGGTCAGGTGGCGGGCCGGGGCAGGCGCGAGATCGACGCGTCCGGCCGGATCGTCACGCCCGGCTTCGTCGACATCCACACCCATCTGGACGCGCAGATCGCCTGGGATCCGATCGCTTCTTCCTCCTGCTATCACGGCATCACCTCCGCGGTGCTCGGCAACTGCGGCGTCACGTTCGCGCCGTGCAAGCCGGAGGACCGCGATTACCTGGCCAGCCTGATGGAATCGGTGGAGGACATTCCCGCCGACAGCATCCGTCTGGGGGTTCCCTTCAGCTGGGAGACCTACGGCGAGTACCTCCAGGCCATCGACGGCATGAACAAAGGTATCAACGTGGGCGGCATGGTGGGGCACTGCGCCGTGCGCTACCACGCCATGGGGGAGCGATCGCTGGACGAGGTACCGGCCACCGATGCGGACATCGAGAAGATCGTTGCGCTGGTTGACGAGGCGATAGCCGCCGGCGCCCTGGGATTTTCCACTTCCCGCACTTACATGCACAAGGTCCCGGACGGCCGCTGTGTACCCGGCACCTACGCAGGGGAGGAGGAGCTCCTCGCCATCGGTCGGGTGCTCGGCCGGCACGGCCGGGGGGTGTTCGAAGCGGCGGCCCGGCTCGGCGAGGGAGACAAGGAAGCCCACCTGCCGAAGACACGCGCCGAGGTGGCGTGGATGGGCAGAATCTCCCGGGAGAACAACGTCCAGGTTACTTTCGGGCTGACCCACAGCTATCGCCGTCCGGACCTCTACCGGCAGGTGATCGCGTTCGCCGAGGAGGAAAACGCCGCCGGGGCGCGCCTGCGTCCGCAGACCTCGGCGCGCGGCATCGGCGGGCTGTTCGCCCTGGACCATCGCACCCCGTTCGCGGGCAACGCCGCCTGGCGCGAGCTCGCGCAGCTGCCGTTCGATGAGCGCGTTCAGGCGCTGGAGGACGCCACCGTCCGTCAGCAGCTGGCCACCCTCGAGCACCCCGTGATGTTCGACATGAATCTCGCGTTCGTGCTGACGGCGGACAACGTGGACTACAGCCACAATCCGGCCAACACCCTCGCGGCGCATGCCGAACGCCTGGGCATGACGCCTGTGGAAGCATTCATCCAGCTCAACCGGCAGCACAGGGGCCGGGTCGCGATCTGGTATCCGGGCCTCAATCAGAGCATCGAGGCGGTGGGTGAGATGCTGAAGAACCCGACGGTGGCCATGGGCCTCGCGGATTCGGGGGCCCACGTCGGCCAGATCATGGATGCCAGCTCCCCCACGTGGCTGTTGAGCTACTGGGTACGGGATACGGGTCAGATCGCGCTCGAGGAGGCCATTCGTGGCTGGACGTCGGACACCGCAGCGCTGTTCGGCATCCGCGACCGCGGCGTGCTCCGGCCCGGCGCGTTTGCGGACGTCAACGTCATCGATCTGGACACGCTCGGCATGGACCTGCCGGAATATCGCCACGATTTTCCGGGTGGTGCCGGCCGCTACGTGCAGACCGGCCGGGGTTACGATCACGTGATCGTCAACGGAGAGCCGTTCATGGAGCGTGGCGAGCACACGGGCGCCTTCGCCGGCGTCACGTTGCGCAGCTGAACGTCGAGGGGGCCCCGCGATTTCCCAGGGCCGCGCTCAATCTGGTGCGGTCCCGGCAGCCGGTCACGGCGCGCGTGGTGTCCAACGAAACCTGCCTTAAGGGCAAATCGGCCAGCTTCGTCCGGCACCTGGTGCTCGACGTGAGCGGTACGCCGCTGGCCGGTGCGTTCCTGCCGGGCCAGTCCTTCGGCGTGCTCACACCCGGGGTCGACGGGGGTGGCCGGCCGCACAAGGTGCGCCTGTATTCCATCGCCTCGCCGAGCTGGGGTGAGAGCGGTGCCGCCGGCCATGTCTCCACCACGCCGAAGCGGCTCATCGACGAGTTCGCCCCACAGCGTCCGGAGGACGAGCTCACGGACCACCACCTGTTTCTCGGGGTGTGCAGCAACTATCTGTGTGATCTGCGGCCGGGGGACCCGGTCCGCATCTGTGGACCGAGCGGGCGGCGCTTCCTGCTGCCGGAGGTCACCGCCGCCCACGACTATCTGTTTCTGGCCACGGGTACCGGCATTGCGCCGTTCCGAGGCATGCTGCTCGAGTTGCTGGAAGGTGCCAGCCCCTGTGCGTCGCGCGTCGACCTGGTGATGGGAGCGCCTTACACCACTGATCTGCTCTACGATGATCTGTTCCGCGCGCTGGCAGAGCGCCATCCCAACTTCCGCTACCACACCGCGATCAGCCGTGAGGCCGGGGGACGCTATGTTTCCGATTGCCTGCGGGACGATGCCTTCAGGCCGATGCTGGCCGGCGTCCGTACGCTGATCTATCAGTGCGGGATTCCCGGCATGCAGTACGGCGTCTACCGGGTCCTGGCCGAGCTCGGCCTGGAAGCCGGCTACGTGCGAATCGGCGGGCCGCTCGAAAAGCTGCCGCCGGCTGCGTGGACACCCGCCCAGATGAGCCGGCACACCCGGCCGACGGAGCGCTGCCTGCTGGAACTCTACTGAATCCGCCCCGGGACGACTTGTGCCGTGGACGGGGTGCTGGATTTCGAGTAATTGTGCAGTTGCTGGATCGACGCTACGGACCGAGGACCACGCGGGAGGGGACATGAAATTCGGGATCTTCTACGAGCTGCAGCTGCCGAAACCCTGGGGAGAGAGCAGCGAGTTCGAACTGATTCAACAGGCGCTCGATCAGATCGAGCTCGCTGATAAGCTGGGCTACGACTATGCCTGGGAGGTGGAGCATCACTTCCTGGAAGAGTACTCGCACTCCTCTGCACCCGAGGTATTCCTCGCTGCCGAGTGTCGGCCAGTTGAGCCCAGCAGGCGGAGCCACATGACTACGTTGCAGTTGCTTAAAAAACGCTGGTTGGACCATTCAAAAGCTATCGGGTGACAGGGTGTAGACGTATTTCCCGTTGTTTTTCTGATACACCTTGACTGCTGCGTCGTGAATTTTGCCTATCTGTGTGTCGAACGCGTCGAGTATCTCAGGTTCCAGCTGAATCAACCCCGGATAGAGTTTTTCTAGCGCCTGTACTTCAACAAAAAATGAAACTTCTATGGCGCTATCGTGACCCGAAAAACGGACGCAATTGACTGTAGGGTCGAAACTGCGTGATGGATTAGGGAATGCAAGAGCCATGGACCAGCTCCTCATGTGTGGTGATTGTGGGACTTCTGCGTAATTCTTTCAGCAAGCTTCGCTAGAGGTACCGGCGCATAGAATCCGGTTGCGTTGGTAAGCGCTCGGTCTTGCTGGATCGTCGTGGTACGCGTGGTTGTAAGCAGCAGTGGTTCAATCAATTCTCGTGGCCTGGAGCGACCGAAGCGCTGTCCTCTTCTGACTGAGTCTGCAGTCTTGCGTAGTTCACGGCATCAGCAAGCCGCTCATAGCGGTAGCCATCGAAGTGAAACAGAAGCTTTGTCTCTGCCGTTATGCCGTATTGGGCCATGAGTCTGTTGTCGTGTTCGTCCATACGTGTAACCCGTTGTTATGTAGACGTTGGGCTGCCTAAGCAACCCGCGTCGTCCGAC
>QJYB01000087.1 GCA_003247835.1 Gammaproteobacteria bacterium
GGGTGTCCTACCAGTGAAATACCGCGCCGATCCCCGGGCCGCTGAAGTCCGCGTCGATCACGTTCCCGGACGACAGGTCATAGCCGAGGTAGCGCCAGAAACCGACCAACTCACCCCAGCGGAAGGCATAGCCAAGGCCGGCAAGTGCCTGCCACGTGAGGTCCGAATCCCCGGTGCCGACGTCCAGGTGATACGGGATGAACCAGGCGTTTTCGCGACCGAAGGCGAAGCGGCCGCGGACGCCGACGATGAAGTCCCAGTTGGAAAGGCCGGACTTTGCCGAACCTTCGCGGTCCGGTAGAGGAATCTGGCCGATGTTGCCGGAGAGGCTCCAGTTGAGCTTCTGGCTGATGTCGAGATAGCGAATGCCGGCCATCAGGTCCATGGACCGGTTCGGCGCATCCACAGCCCGATAGTAGCCGGCCGCGTTCCAGATCCAGCTCGTCATGTCGAACTTCACGTCGGCCTGAACGTCCACCGGAATACCGATACCGCCGATGGTGCCGCTGCGCTGGTCGGAATCCGCCTTGTCGACGGCCAGGTAAATGATGTCGGTAAAGAACCCCCAGTGATCGCGCCGGGCATCGAAACCGCCCATGAACGTGAACTGCAGGTTGTCGAGGATGTCCTCGATATCGATGCGGAAGTCCCCGCCGCCTGGAGTCTCCTGGAAGACGGTCGAGCCCGAGATGTCCGGAAACCAGCCGTAAACGGCCGCGCCGAATTCCCACTTCGGGGGCTCACCAGGCGCGGCGGCGGCTGACAAGGCGCACAGTCCCAATCCGCAGATCACCGCCAGATACAACGACCTCAATCCCTGGACGCTGGCCATGATTCCTCCCTGGGGGGTAGTCCGATGTTGTCCGGAGACGTTACTCTACGGCGTGGCGAAAAACATAGGAACTTTCCGAAGGCGACCGCCCATGGTGGAGCTTACGGGTTAGTCCCTATGGTCAGTGCTCAGTGAGGCACGCAGGATGGGCTGACTCGCAGATACCGGTAACTGTCCAGGGAGGGTAACCGATGCAATTCTCTGTCCGATGGCTCGGCCTGACGGCCACTCTGCTCATCTCAGCTGCCGCTTACGCGGAGCGCCCGATCTTCGGCGACACGTTCATGCTCGGTGTCGGCGGTATGAACCACAAGGCGGACTCAACCTTTCGTTACACCAAACCGCCCCTGCCGCCGATCACGCTCGACATGCAGGACCTGGACATGGATCAGAAGGCGACCACAGTCTGGGTGGCGGGGACCTGGCAGTACTTCGACAGCTGGGGTATCGGTTTCACCTACGCCGGCTTCGACTCCAAGGGTGCGGTGGTCGCCAGTGAGGGCGGTAACTACGGCGACATCGTCTGGGACGTCAACGCCGCACTCGATTCGGATCTGTCGCTGGATCTCTACATCGTCGATCTGCACTGGGATTTCATCAACACCGGGGACACCAACGTCGGTGTAGGTGTGGGTCTGCACATCGCCGACCTGAAGGCGGGAATCTCCGCAACCGCATCGCTGGATATCAATGGCACGCCTATCGACCCGCCACTCGATCTCGGTACCGATTCGGCGGCCGTCACAGCGCCGCTGCCTGACGTCTCCGTTCGCGCGGGTCATCGTTTCGGTGACAGCTGGTACCTCGGCGGGACCCTGGGGTACTTCGGCATCAAGGTGAACGACATCAAGGGTGAGCTGATCTCGGCGCGCGGTGCGCTGGAGTGGCGCCCCGGAGGCGGGCACTTCGGTGGTGGCCTCGGCTATCAGTACGTGAACATCGACGTCAAGGACACGGGCGGTAGCAGCACGAAAGATTACGACGTGAAGTTCTACGGGCCGATCCTGTTCCTGCAGGTCGGGTTCTGAACACAGCCGACCGCTAGCTAGGCGGTCGCCTCGCTACCCAGCTGGGGAAACAGCCGAACTGCGTTGTCGCGGCACATGCCCGCAAACACTGCCGGCTCCCCACCGAGGTGACTCTCCAGCAGCCCCAGCAGGCCCCTCACGGCGCCCAGGGGTGTGAACGGCCAGTCGCTGCCGTAGAGCAGGCGATCCGGGTCAGCGAAGCTCCGCAACGCCGGCAGCAGGCGGGGTACCGGCATGCCGGCGACGTCGTAATAGAGCGCCTTCAGGGCGCCGAACACAGCGTCGTTCGCCTGGGCGCCGGGTCCGGGAACCAGGCCAGCGGCGGCCGCGCCGGCAATCCGGTCGGCCAGCACGGGCAGGGCGGCGCCGGCATGCGGCACGATCAGCTTCATGTCGGGATAACGGGCGAGCGTGCCGCTCGCGATCAGATTGGTCACGGCGCGGGTGGTTTCGAACATGAACTCCAGAATGGGCCGCGGCGGCGCATTGTCCCGCTCCGCGCAGCAGGGACAGTCCGGTGACGTGGGGTGCAGGAACACGACCGCCCGGCGTCGGTTGAGCTCGGCGAACACCGGATCGAAACGCGGATCGCCGGGATAGATACCGGCGGTGTTGCTGTACAGCACCACACCATCCGCGCCGAGCGTGTCGAAGACGTATTCGATCTCTGCCAGCGCGTGATCCACGTGTGGCAGCGGCAGGGATGCAAAGAAACCGACCCGTGAAGGCTGTGCGGTTTTCAGGCGTGCACCTTCCTCGTTCACCACCCGGGCAAGCTCCGTGGCGGCCGCATCGTCGTCGAAGTACACGCCCGGCGAGCTGATGGAGAGCGCGGCAAACGCCACGCCGACTTCGTCCATCATGGCGAGCATCTGCGCCTCGCTCCACGCAGGCAGCTCGGGCATGCCGTCCGGCATCGCGTGACCGGCAGCCACGGCTGCCCGCCGGTAGGCCTCGGGCAGAAAGTGGTGATGGACGTCTATCAGACCGGTCGGCTTTTCCTGACTCATGCGGGTGAATCCCTGTTGTACGCCCCGACTGTATCAGGATTGGACGTTACGACGTTGGTGCGTGCATGGCGGTGAGGCGCCTGCCGAGCCCGGCGCCGAACAGCGGCATCACGGGCCAGCGTGCTTCAAAGGTCCCTGTGGCGGGATCCAGCACGATCTCGAGTCGATGCGGTGTTGCCAGCGGCACCAGATCGACGGCGACACGTCCGTCGTCGAGCCTGGTTGCGCTGGCCGCGAAGGGGCTCTGCCTCGCTTCAGCCCACGCCGCTGACAAGGGAACACACAGCGTCTCGTCGTCTTCGCTGATGACCATCTCGTTCCCAGCCAGCGTGATCGCCGTGATGGTCCGGTGACTCGGGATCGGTTTCGCCGCCGGAGTGAACCTGGCGCCCATGGGGTCAGGGGGTTCGCCACCGAGCCGGTTCCGGACCGTCGGTAGGGTGAGTGATTTCAGCCGCTCCGACAGCGCCTGATCGTCCGGTTCGGGGTTGCGGCCGGCACCGTCCATCGCTGGCAGCAGGTGCTGCCACATCAGGTCCATCACGCGCTGCATGTTGACGGTGCAGGAGAACATGGCGATCACCGCATCCGACTCCGGCAGCACCACCATGTACTGGCCGCAGGCGCCGTCACCGCGATAGCCATGCTGCGACATCCAGAGCTGGAATCCGTACCCCTGACGCCAGTCGGGTTCGACGTTCTGGGGATTGGGGGTCTGCAGGCGGGTTGCTTCTGCAACATACTCCGGGGGGAGCAGCTGCCGGTCGTTCCACCTCCCGCCGTCCAGGTAGAGCTGACCCAGTCGGGCGACCGCATCCAGGCTGGTGTACACGCCCGTGTAGCCGAAGTCGAATCCGGGCAGACGCTGCATCGATCGTACGTCGCGGATACCCAGCGGCTCGAACAGCCGCGGGCGCAGGTAGTCGACGACGCGTTCCCCCGCCAGCCGCTGCAGGATGGTGGCCAGCGCGATCACGGGCGGCTGGTTGTAGGCAAAGAGCGTGCCGGGTGCGGCATCCGGTGGGATCTGCAGAAATCCCCGCACCACATCGTCGGGATCGCGGGCCGTCGCTTCCTGCAGGGTTTCGCGGTTGTGGCCACTCGCCATGGAGGCGATGTGACGGATGCGCAGATCGCGGAAGCCTTTGTGGGCAGTCTCGAACGCCTCCGGCAGATGCTCGCTGACCAGGTCGTCGAGCCCGAGCCGGCCTTCGCCGATCTGGAGTGCAAGCGCGGTTCCGGTGAATGTCTTGGACAGTGAGTACAGCAGGCGCAGCCTGCCGGGATCGTGGGGCTTCCAGTAGCCCTCCACCACCCGGTGCCCGTGCCGCTGGATGATGAGACCATGCGGCTCGATCTGCGGGTCGGCGGCCACGGCGTCCAGGAAGCGGATGATGCCCCGGGAGTTCATGCCCTGCTGCGACGGGCTGCTCGAGCCGATGGTCATTTCAGAGCGGCAGCGACCTGGGTGGCCGGATGACGATTTCCTCGATATTGAGCTCGATCGGCTGCGTTACCACGTAGCGGACCGCATCGGCGACCCGAGCGGCGTCACCCAGAATGGGCTTCATCTTCGCCTGCAGCGCCTCGATCGTTTCACGCGGCAACCGCCCGTCATCGTCGAACTCGAGATCGTTGACGCCGACACTGGCGGCAAGGCCTTCCACCACGCTGCGGTCCATGTGACGCGCGAAGTTGGTGGCAAACGCGCCTGGCATGATGGTCGTGACCCGGATCGAGTCGTTCTCGAGTTCCTGGCGCAGGGTGGAGTTGATGCAGTTCACGGCATGCTTGGTGGCGCCGTACATACCGGATTCCCGGCGCAGGGCGGCAACGCTGGAGATGTTGACGATGTGTCCCTCGCTGCCGGTCTCACGCATGGCGCGGATGGCGGCCTGGCAGCCGACGGCGAGTGCCAGCACGTTCACTTCCAGCATTTCGCGCCAGTCGTCCGGACTGCCATCGGCGATCGAGGCAGACGTGTAACCCAGTCCGGCGTTGTTGACCATGATGTCGAGGCGTTTGTGCCGGCCGGCCACATCGGCGACGAAGCGCTGCAGTTCGGCCACGTCCCGGATATCGAACGCACTGATGTCCGCTCGACCACCGGCCTGCTCGATGGCGGCCTTCGTGGCCTGCATGGGCGGCAGCGATCGGCCGCACAGGAACACGTGCGCGCCAGCGCTGCCGAGATTCTCGGCGATTGCCGCCCCGAAGCCACTGGAGGCGCCGGTGACTACGGCTACCCTGTCCTTGAGTGCTGTCATGTCTTCTCCCCCGATATACCAGCCAGTCTACGCGGAACCGGTCTCCGGCGTCAGGAGGGGTGACAGGAAAAGTGGTCGACGTTGCTGTGGTTGCAGTAGTGTACGCGAAGTGCGCACGGTGCGGACTGACGATGTGTCCCGTGCCGTGAAGGGAGGGCGCATCTGAACAGTTTCGAGTACAAAGCCTTCATCAGCTACAGCCACCACGATACGGCCTGGGCCCGGTGGCTCCACCGGGCGCTCGAAACTTACGTGATCCCTGGACGGCTGGTGGGCAGGCAGACGCAACGGGGTGTCATCGGCCGGCGTCTTGGCACGGTTTTCCGGGACCGGGACGAGCTGTCGAGCGAGACTGATCTCAGCGCGGCGGTGAGAAGATCTCTCGAAGCTTCAGAGTTCCTCATCGTTCTGTGCTCGCCAAGTTCAGCCCGGTCCAGGTGGGTCAACGAGGAGGTGCTCGCATTCAAGCGGCTCGGCCGGGCTGACTCGATACTGACACTCATTGTCGACGATGGCTCCGACGGTAGCGGACCCGCTGAGTCCTGCTACTGCCCGGCGCTCCGGTTCCTGCTGCTCGAGAACGGTGAGCTGTCGGACACTCCGATAGAGCCCTTGTCCGCGGATGCCCGAAGCTCCGGTGATGGCAGGCGCGGGGCGCTTGTGAAGATCATCGCCAGTCTGCTGGGCATCAAGCTCGACGAGCTGCAGCAGCGGGATGCACAGCGCCGGTATCGCCGGATGACCCTGATCGCGATCGCATCGACCGTGGGGATGCTGTTGACGCTTGCGCTGGCTGTGGTTGCCTACGTTGCCCGCAACGACGCGGATCGGCGACGCGATCAGGCGGAAGGGCTGCTGTCGTTCATGGTCGGGGATCTCAGCGAGAGCCTTGCACCCATCGGGCGTCTCGATCTGCTCGAGCAGGTGAGCGACCAGGCCACCTCCTATTTCTCGAGCGTGGATCCGAGTGACCTCACGGAACAGGGTCTTGCCAACCAGGCAAAAGTCCTCACCCAGATCGGCAACATACGTCTTTCCAAGCGCCGCTATGCGAATGCCCTTGAGGCGTTTTCAGAAGCATTCGCGCGCAGCCGAGCTCTGGCATTGCGTGATCCGAACAACACGGACTTTCTGTACGAACGGTCCCAGGCAGAATTCTGGGTCGGCTATGTTTACTGGCGGCTGGGACAGCTGAACGACGCTCAGGAGTGGCTGACGGACTATCGGGACTCTACGTTGGAGCTGTTGGCCCGAGATCCGAACCGCAGAGATTGGGTCTTCGAAGTGGGATCGGGTAACCACAACCTCGCCGTGCTCTCGCTCGAGAGGAACGATCTTGCAGACGCAGAAACCGGCTTCGAAGCGGAGCGAGACACGCTGCTGAGACTGAAGGGCGACGAGGGCCCCGACGCGATGCTCGCCGATCAGCTGGCGATCGCCGAATCCTGGCTCGGAACCACGCTGCAGCGTCAGGGGCGTCTGAAAGAAGCGAAGCAACATTTCGTTCAGAGCGCTTCTTATCGACAGACGATCGTCGAGTCCGATCCGGAGAACGCGATCGAACGCTATCGCTGGGCCGTGGCTCGGCTGTTCGTTGCCTACACCGGAGCCATTCTCGGTGATCTGGAAGAAGCATCGACCGGACTGAGTTCGCTGGTGGAGACACTGAGGGGGCTCGCCGCAGGTGATCCTGCCAATCAGGAGTGGCAGCGGACGCTGGCTCAGGCGCTGCTGCGCAGATCCGAGGTCGAGGCAGCGCTGGCAGACCCCTCCGCGCTCAAGAGCGCCGAGGAGGCCGTGAGCATTCTGGACCGGGTTGCAGAGTCACTCGCGGACGATCGGGAAGGATCACGAATCGGCGCCCTGGCCCATCTTCAGCTCGCGCGCATTCTGCTCGCGCGGGATCCGCTGAGTGGCGCAGCAGGCGAACAGGTGCGTGCTGCTCTCGAGGCGCTGCGGCCTTACCGGGATATGGCGGCGACCGATCCGCGTATTGCGGGTGTGCTGGCCCAGGCACTCGTTGTCTCTGTGGTCATCTCCCGGAATCAGGGAGATGCGGAGATGGCAGCGGATTCGCTCGGAGAGGCGAGGAATGCACTGTCAGCACAGGTCGATGGTTCCGCCTATGACCTGGTGCTCGATCCCTGGGTCAGGGTGCTGCTGTTGAGTGGCGAGCTGGACCAGGCCGCGCAGGTGAGCGCGCGATTGTCGGCAAGCGGCTATCGTCCTCTGGTGCCGTGGCCCGAAGCCTGAACGTCCGGCCTTACGGGTTGAAACTGAAGGCTGTCCGGATGCAACATCTGTGTCAACAGGGGAGGACACGAGATGCCAGCAGACAGTGAAGATAAAAAAGTCGACGTTACGGTCGACGATGGTCAGAACGTGACCTGCGATCCTGACGTGCTCAACGTCAAGAAGAGCGGTCAGATCAAGTGGTTGATGAAGACTGCGGGATGGAAAATCTCGGATGTCAGCGGACTTCCGTCGGGGTCGGGCAATGACAAACCTTTCGACGACCCGGGCAAGGATGGCAAGGACTACAAGATCCATTACAAAGGCGATCAGGGAGAGTGGAACTACACTGTCAGCGTTGAGCCTGACAGCTCCGTACCCAATCCGCCGACTCTCTCCGTGGATCCGTCCATCCGCAATCTGCCGGACAGGTAACAGGCAGAGTCATCGAGCGTCGGCTGACCTCAAATCCGTTCAGTCGAACGGATGGGCGTGAGCGCGAGAAAGCCATTCGGAACGAGGCTCGTCGCCAGCATGACCGCGTTGATGTCCTGATGGTCCTGCCAGGTGACGGTGTCGTGTGTACGTGGATCCGACCAGAAACGTTCGATGGCGATACCCAGCTTGCGTTGGCCGAGAAGTCGATCGAGGATGGTGCGGGTGGCCGGCGTTAGATCGGACGGATCGATCAGCGGTGTTGCCTGCAGCCCGATGGAGAGTCCCAGCTCCCGGAAGGCCAGGCGGTACGCGGCGCCCTGTGTGAGTGTCGATGACCGCGTGAACCGCTCGAGGCCGGCGTCCGAGTCCTCGAGAACCGCTCTCAGCAGGTCGCGATCGATGTCGTCTCGCGTGCTTGCTGGGAGTTGAGCGAGTCGGCCCGCGTCGAACAGCAGGCCACCGATACCGAGCGGATCGTCCGTTGCCCAGCTCTGTCCGCGACAGAGGGTGTCGAGGTCGTTCACGACGGCAAGCAGGTCGAGGTCGTCCCGATCACCGGTTCGCAGCGTGAGGGCGGTGACTAGACCGTCCAGCGGATCGTGCAGGCCCGAGGACGGGACCAGCGGATAGCTCAGGTCGATGCTCATCTTCCAGTAGAGTCGTGCCGGGCCTGACGTTGCCCGGAACCCTCTGTGCGCGGTTGTGGCCAGTTCCCGCGCCCAGGCCAGATAGCGCGCATCGCCTGTCGCGGCGGACATCTGCCGGAGCGCGTGCATCCACTTGGTCAGATAGTGGTAGTACTGCCCGTCCTGGTCCCATTCGGCCCGGGGATCCGAGGGCTCACCCCGACGCCGCTCGGGGAGGGGCTTACCGATGCGCAGACCGCCCGCGGTCGGATGGCGTCGTGCCTCGGCATCGTCGAGCCCGCTGATCCAGCCGCTTCGAACGTCGTCATCGCGGTGTCGACCGAGTACCTCGTGCACCTGATCCACGAGCCTGGCGGCGAGCTCAAATCCGGCAGCGTCCCCGGTAGTCTCCGCGAGGCTCAGGTAATTGCAGACCGCATGCGCATCCGTCCAGAGGTAGCGTCGCGGTGGGCGATCGCCCTCCAGTCCGGTGTCCGCGGCGAACCCGGCCATGAGCCGCCGGGCTTCGCTGACGCGGCTATCTTCCACGATGTCCCGCGACCACTACCGGAATCATCACGGTTGCTGCTCCGGCGTGAGCGAGATGAGCATGAAGTAGAGATAGAGGATCATGGACGTTGCCAGCGCCAGCAGCAGCTGGGTGAGATAGGGCCATTCCGTTCTGATCCAGAGGTTGGCGCCCAGCAGTACCATTCCGCTTGCGCCGGGCGCCGTGACGATGACGGCAGACAAGCCCGAAATCCTGGGAAAGCGGGCACGCGGCAGGAAGCGGGGAATCTGCAGGGTCAGAATGATGGTTGCGTAAACCGCGCTCGACAGCATCCAGATCTGGGAGATGGGTAGTCCGTAGGTGTTCAGCAGCAGCGGAACGAGGGAGGCGACGACCGCGGCGAACGCCATTGCCAGCTGAGAGGCGACCAGACCGGTCTGCCGCTCGCCCGGATCCTGCCTGGCCATCAGCAGCACCATGGTGATTCCGGAGAGCGCAACCGTACCGATGGCAACCTCCGCGAGGATCGCCAGGAACTCCCGGGTCTCAGGTGGCATGGAACTGGTCGTCTTCGATCATGTCAATCGGTTACCCGGATGCTTCCGAAGTCCGGTGATGGGTTGATAATCATATCCGAATGAGAGGGTGACCCGATGATGAATCAATTGAAACGAGGTGCGGCTCTGGCCGTGCTGTTGCTGATGGCAGGGCGTACTGTGCCTCCGGCGTACGCTGAGGATAGTTTCCGGATGCCCATTGCAGACGTGTTTACGATCACGGGCCGTGGCGTCGTGCTGACGGGTCGGGTCACCAGCGGATCGATTGGCGTTGGAGACTGGGTCTGCGTACCGATGCTGGACGATGAGCAGCTGGGTCGCGAGATCGTCGGCCTGGAACTGTTCCGGGAGATCAGGGAGCGGATCGAGACCGGTCAGAGTGCGGGGGTGCTGGTTGACAACGTGGATCAGCGCCAGGTGCGGAAGAACGCGGATCTCGTGGCAGGTTGCGAGTCGGAAGCAGTGCACGCTGACGGGGAGACCGGGTCATGAAGCCAGGCATACTGGAATCGATCACGAGTACAATCCGGTCATGACGGCCGGCAGCAACCAGCGCATCGCGTACTACAACGGGTCTTATCTTCCGGAAGGCCAGGTACGCATACCGTTTCGCGACCGCGGGTTCCTGCTGGGCGACGGTGTGTTCGACATGACGCGGACGTTCGGTGGCCGGATTTTCAGAATCGAGGAGCACATCGAGCGGCTGTTCCGTTCACTGCGCGCGCTGCGCATCGATCCGGGGCTCAGCCGGGAGGCGCTGGTGACGATCAGCGAGGAGGTGCTGCGGCGCAATCTGCACTTCCTGGACGGGCACTCCGACTACTGGGTGGCGCAACGGATTTCCCGCGGCGTGAATGCTGTGGGTGACGAAGGGTGGGACGAGCAGGGCGCAACGGTGATCGTGGAGTGTCTGCCGCTGCCGCTCAAGTCCAGAGCGGCCTACTACCGTGACGGGATCGATCTGGTGCTGTCGCCCGTCCGCCGCACGGCGCCCGACGCGCTCACACCCCGAGCCAAGACCGCCAACTACCTGAATCTCATCAACGCCAACATGGCGGTGGCAGGCGGGGGCGCCAATCCGTACACCATTCTGCTCGATCACAACGGCAATCTCTGCGAAGGGCTCGGTGCCAACGTGTTTCTGGTCAGGGACGGTCGCTGCCTCACGCCGCGGGAGCAGTTCGTGCTGCCCGGCGTGTCGCGCCAGTGCGTGATGGAGCTGGCCGGCAAGCTCGGTTACGAGGTGGTCGAAACGGATCTGGATCTGCACGATGCCTACAACGCCGACGAGATCTTCCTCACCTCGACCAGCCTCTGCATCGTACCGGTCCGGTCCTTCTGCGGCGAACCCGTCGTCGGCGGTGTGCCCGGGCCCGTCACGGCAGCCCTCACTGCCGCATACGTCGAGCTGGTTGATTTCGATTTCGTGGCACAGTACTTGCACCACCTCGGATGAGGGATTGGACCGACGGAGGCGGACGTGAGCTATCCGGATAGCGAATCGAAGTCGGCCCGCCTGTACGAGCGGGCCCGTGCGGTACTGCCTGACGGCGGTTCACGCAGCAGCATCAGGATGCTGCCGTACCCACTGTATCTCGCCTCCGCCCAGGGTAAACACGTGGTGGACGTGGATGGCAACGAGTATGTCGACTTCAACAACAATTACACGTCGCTCATACATGGTCACTCCCATCCCGCCATCGTCGAGGCGGTGAGCAGGCAGCTGGCGCACGGCTCGGCATATGCGTTTCTCAACGAGGCCGAGGTGGCGCTGGCTGAGCTGCTCTGCGGCCGGGTCAGCGGCTTCGATCAGATCCGGTTCATGAATTCCGGCACCGAGGCGGTGATGAACGCGGTGAAGGCGGCGCGTGCGTACACTGGACGGTCCGCCATCGCCAAGTGCGAAAACGCCTATCACGGGACGTTCGACACAGTGGAAGTGAGCCTGGGTGTCGAGCCGACGGTGCTCGCGGAAGGCGATCCGCCCTCCAGACCCGGATCTCCGGGCACGCCTCAGGGTGTCATGGACGATGTGGTGGTGATTCCGTTCAACGAGCCCGTGGCTGCGGAACGGATTCTGACCGCGAACGCGACGCGCCTCGCGGCGGTGCTGATCGATCCGTTCGGCACCGGAATGGGGCGCGTACTGCCCAGCGACGGTTTTCTCGAGATGCTCGCCCGATTCTGCAAAGCCCACGGCGTGCTGCTGCTGCTCGACGAGGTGGTGTCGTTCCGGGCCGGTTACGCGGGCAGTCAGGGCGCGCGTGCGATACCAGCGGACCTCACCGCCCTCGGCAAGATCATGGGCGGTGGTTTCCCGGTCGGCGCCGTGGCGGGAAGGGCGGACGTGATGGCGGTGTTTGCCGACGGCGCGGACGGTACACCGGCACGTCTGCATCACGCGGGCACGTTCAACGCCAATCCGATCACCATGGTCGCGGGGCTCAAAGCCATGGAGCTCATGACGGAGAGCGAGTTCGACCGGATCAACGCATTGGGTGACGCGTTTCGTGCGGGCATTACGGAAGTACTGAGCCTCACCAACACCTCGGGTGAGGGCGCTGGCCACTACTCGGTCTTTTCGGTGGCGGTGGACGATCCGGAGCTGGCCAGACCCCGGGATCGAAACAAGGCCATGGAGAGCAACGGGCTGCACCGCTACATGCTCAATCACGGCTACTTTCTCTCTTCCGGGATGATGGGCGTGATTTCCACGGTCATGGATACGGCAGACGTGGATCCGTTCTGCCAGACGCTCCTCGATGGGATCCGCTCGCTGAAGGGACGGGTCTGAGCGGTCCGGTGGCGCTGCGACGCCGGCGGGAAACATGAGCGACCAGCGCCTGCAGCGAAAAGTCGGGCTCAGCGGCGCTGTGTTCCTGCTTATTGGCCACATCGTCGGTGCGTCCATCTTCATTCTGCCCGGCCAGCTCGCCGGTATCGCCGGGCCGGCGGTATTCATCGCCTATCTGATCGCCGGTATTCCCGCGGTGGTGAATTGCCTGATCGCCGCCCAGGTGGGCAGCATTCTGCCGGTCAGCGCCGGCGACTACGTGTTCACCAGTATCGCCCTGCATCCGCTGCTCGGCTTTCTCAAGGTCTGGGCCGGCATGCTCGGTCTGATGGTGGGAGTGCCGATCCTGGCGTTCGGTTTTGCCGACTACATGGCCTACTTTCTGCCCGGCGTGCCCCGGCTTGTGATCGCCATCGGCGTGGTGCTGGCCGTGCTGGGCGTCAACCTGCTCGGATTGCATACGAGCGTGCGTACGCAGATGACCATGGTATCGATCTTCGTGGCATCGCTGCTCATCTTCGGCATCGGCGGTCTGTTCTACGTGGACTGGTCACTGCTCGAGCCCATGGCGCCGAACGGTGCGGGATCGGTCATCAGCGCCGCCATCCCGGCGTTCTACTCCTACTCCGGATTTCTGACGATCGTGGTGATCGGAGAGGAGATCCAGAACCCGCGTCGGAACGTGCCGCTCACCCTGCTCATTTCCTTCATCATCATCGCCCTCATCTACACGCTGGTGACACTGGTGCTGCCCGGGCTCGTGCCGTGGCAGAAGCTCGGCACCATCGTTGCCCCGATGGGATCCGCCGCGGCAACGTTCCTGCCCGACTGGTTTGCGGTGGTGATCACGGTGAGCGCGCTGCTCGCGGCCGCCACGTCGATCAACACGGCGGTGCTCACCACTTCCCGATCCTTCTTTGCGCTGGCCAGGAACCGCGTCTATCCGGAGATGTTCGGGCATCTCAGCCCGCGAACCCACGAGCCCCACTCCGCGCTGGTGCTGGTGGTCGTGTTCGTGATGATGGGCATCGCCGTGCAGGGCGACATCGTTCAGTACGCGGCGGTCACGGTGATCGGGTCCATGATCTACGGCATGGTCTGGGCCGTGGCCATGCTGCGGCTGACGAAGGCGTTTCCCGAGCACTATCGTGGTGCGACGTTCCGGCTCAGGCCAAGAACGATCTGGATCATCGCGGCGGTCAAGATGACCGTATCGCTGGCGTTTCTCTACGTGGGATTCCGCGACAACCTGGGACCCGGCCTCGTCTACCTCGTGCTGCTCGGCATGGGCGCCGTGTACTACTACTTCCGTCAGCAGTTCCTCGTCCGCGAAGGTATTTCGCTGGAAGCGCTGCTGCGGCGGGAGGTGGACGAGGCGGCGGCGTCGGCAGCCAGCTGAGGGTCCGAGGCCTGACCGGAGCGGGATCGCGCCTGTCAGCTGAGCGCATCGGCTGGCCGTTCCACCATGCCCGGGTGGTGATAGCATCACCCGCTGGGTCGGTCGATGGGGAGTGATGGGTGGTCGAGCCTCCGGGGGTGGTGAAAGTGCTGGTTTCCAGCGGGTCGCTGGGTTGAATACGACCTTCGTACTGTCTGATTCACCTCGCGTGAGGTACATCACCGGCAGTGCCATGTACTTTGCTCAGGGCGTACCGGCCGGGCTGATGTCCATCGCGTTGCCCGCCTGGCTCGTCAGCCGGGGTGTGAGTGCCGGCGAGATCGCCTCGTACTTTGCAGTCGTCGTGCTCCCCTGGGCGTTCAAGCTGCTCACCGGACCGCTGATGGACCGGTTCCAGTTTCTGTCCATGGGCACGCGACGTCCCTGGGTGCTTGGTGCCCAGCTCGGTCTCACCGTCTCGCTGCTGAGCCTCATGCTGGTGGACGACCCGGCGCAGCAGATGGGTCTGCTGATGGGGCTGGGGGTTCTCATCAACGTGTTTGCCGCCACCCAGGACGTGGCGGTGGACGGCATGTCCATAGATCTCACGCCCCTCGAACAGCAGGGGCGGCTCAATGCGTTCATGGCGTTCGGCAAATCCGTCGGCTGGAGTCTTTCGGCCGCCGTCTCCGGGGTGCTGCTGGTGAGTGTCGGCCTGGGGCCTACGGCGGTGCTCGCCTCGGTGATCTCGGGAGTTATCTTTCTCGGATTCATTCTCGTGGTGGAACGTGACGGCGAGCGGCTGCTGCCGTGGAGCGCTGGTCGGTACCGCGGGGAGTCGACACAGAACAGCTCACTCTCCGGCCTGTTCCGTGGCATCGGCCAGGTTCTGTGGACCCGGCCGAGTCTGGTACTCATGGTGATCATGTTCCTCGACGGACTTGCCGGCGGTTACGGCCATGCGCTGATGCCGATCGCCGCCGTGAAGCTCTTCAGTTTCACCACCCCGGAATGGTCACAGCTGGTGGCGGTGATGGGTCTGGCCGGCGCTGCCATGGCGCTGGTGGTGGGGCCACTCATCGACAGGGTGGGCGCCCGGCGCATGCTGATGTCCGTCAGCCTGCTGGTGGTGCTTCATGCGTTCCTCCTGGCGGAAACCCAGTTTCTCTGGGAAGACTCGCTCTATGTACGGGTCATGCTCTCGGTCTGGATCCTGCTTGGTCCGGTCACCATGGTCTGCGTTCTGGCGCTCGCCATGGCGCTGTGTTCGTCGTCGAGCTCAGCGACCCAGTTCGCCATCTACATGTCCGTCGCCAACCTGGGTTCGTCCGTGGGCGCCAAGGTCTACGGGTTGTTCTCGGAAGGCATGTCCTACCCGGATGCCTACATCCTGCTCGGCTGCCTGACTCTGGCGATGCTTGCCGTGCTTCTTCTGCATCGATACCGCAGGGCGGAAGAAGGCAGGGCCCGGGTACGTTCGGCGCCTCAGGTGAATCTGGGCATCGGCACCGGGCGGGCGGGTCTGTACTGGTCGGGTGCCATGCGCTGCCCCAAGTGTCGCGCTGAGATGGAACTGCTCGACGTGGACGGTGTACAGGTGGATCGCTGCTCGGAGTGCAGGGGCCTCTGGTTCGACGCTGGAGAAGTGGACAAGCTGAAAGACAGGACGGTGGCGGCTGCGCTGGACATCGGCAACGTCCAGATCGGACGCCAGCACAACACTGTCGACCACTACCGGTGCCCGCGCTGCGGTGGGCACATGCTGCGCATGGTCGATCCGAAACAGCCGCACATCTGGTACGAGCAGTGTGCCGAATGCTACGGTTCCTACTTCGATGCCGGTGAGTTCGTAGACCTGGCTACGGTCTCGATCTCGGATCTGTTCCGGCGTTTCGGTACCACTGCGCGGGAATGACGATGTGAAACCACCGACTCATCAGGACTACGTAGGTCCGCTGACCAACACGCATCGCTGGCAGCATTTTACGCCGCGTCACGATGACATCTTTGTCTGCACGCCGCCCAAGTGCGGCACGACGTGGACCCAGGCGATCTGTGCCATGCTCGTCTTCGGCGGGACGGATCACGGCCGGCAACCAGCGGAGATCTCACCCTGGATCGACGCCGAGTTCGAGCCGATCGAAGACTATCTGCGGGTCGTGGACGCGCAGCTGCACCGACGATTCCTCAAAACACACACGCCGTTCGACGGCATTCCCTATGATCCGTCGTGCACGTACTTCGTGGTGCTGCGTGATCCCCGCGACGTGTATTTCTCGGGTAGCGATCATCGTGACAACATGACCAACCGCGAACTGGCCGACTCCACGTTTCCGAGTGGAGATCGTGCCTTCGATGTGTGGCTCCATGCTGCGTGCGCACCGGGCGAGTGGGATCAGTGGACGCTGGATACGCTTGTCCGCTTCTTCCGGTCGTACTGGGACTACCGCGATCTTCCGAACGTCCATCTCTTTCATTACTCCGACATGCGTCGCGATCTGACCGGGACGATTGCGACCATGTCACGCGCACTTGGCTATGAATACGACGACACCACCATCGAGACGTTTGCGGCAGCAGCCAGCTTTGATTCCATGAAGCGTAATGCCGGACGGTTTGCACCGCAGGCCGGGATCGGCTTCTGGAAGTCGGAGAGCGCTTTCTTTGCCCGTGGTCGCCAGCGGGAGTGGGAGAGCCGCTGGAGTGACGATGAGCGCGGCGCGTTCGACGCCCGCGTCCAGGCCATGCTCGACGTAAAGGCTGCGCACTGGCTGCTGGAGGGCTCCGGCTCCTGACGTCAGCCGGTGGCTTCTTCGTCCCGTCGGAGGTGAGGTCCACCGGTCGCAAAGGCGCGGTTCCCGCCCGAGTCGTACTCCGAAATCGCCGCTTCCACCTCCGAGGTGTAGTCCGCCGATGCCAGTGAGTTCCAGGGCTGGATCTGTACCCATTCCCGCCTGAACGTTTCTGAGATGCTCGCTTCGACGGCGACCGCCAGCACAGCCTGGCGGGCGAGGCCGAGGTCGTTCACGGTGTGCGCGCGAATGTAGTTCGAGCGTTGAGCGTTCACGAAGTTGATGAACATGAAGTTGAGGCGCATGAATTCGACCTCATCCAGCAGTTTGTCGTTACGTGCGTCCAGCCAGAGCTGGGCGAGCTCGGGGTTACCCGCGATCTGATGACGCCATCGACCGATGGTGTCGCTGTGACGGTCCAGCGCCGCCGCGCGCTGCAGTCGGTTCGATTCCTCCACGGCTCTTGCGCTCTGTCGTACCTGCACGACGAGGATCGCGAGCGTCACCATGACCGCAATCGAGCCCAGAAACTCTCCGAGGTTGCCGAGCAGCGCTGTCCAATCCAACCAGCCCATGGGTGCCTCCGTCACATCGGATTGTCACGAGGATGCCACTGATTCGAGCGTGCCTGAAGTAGCGCTAGAGAACCAGGCGCCACGGCGTTACATTGACCATGTCCCGGGATACCTGAACAGCCCGCGGAAGGAATCAAACACGCGTCTCGACTACGGACGCTTGTCGGGGAGCCATGTGATCTCCCTGCGATTGGCGAAAACTTCTGACGATGCGATGGATTCTGATTCCGTTGTTGACGCTGCTCGGTGTGATCGTGTTGACCGCGGTTGCGCTGTCGATCGTGGCCGCCTACCCCCGGGTCCTGATTCCCGCAGGTGCCTGGGTGACCGAGCGGTTTCTTGATCGGACGCTCACCATCGATGGTGCGGTGACGCTGGATCTCTCCCTGAAGCCGAGGCTCAGCGTGGAGAAAGCCCGCTTCGGCAATGCGCCCTGGTCGGCGCATCCGGACATGGTCCGGGCGGATTACGCGATGGTGCAGATCGACCTGCTCGACCTGTTCGATTCGCAGGTGCATTTCCTAGATCTGGACTTCCGTAACGCCGAGGTCTGGCTGGAGGATCCCGCGGATGGTCAGCCGAACTGGAGTTTCGGCGAATCCGATGATGACGACGCCGCGGACGAAGACTGGTCGCTGATCATCGAAGGTCTGACCGTCAACGAGAGCGTAGTGCACGCGCTCATTGGCGATCTCACACCGATGGTCATCGAGATCCCCCAGTTGACCGAGGAAACGGATCCTTCCGGCAACCTGGTGCTCCTCGGCAGCGGCAAGCTCAACGACTACCCCTGGCAGCTCAAGGGGAGCGTCGGCTCCTTTGCGGCACTGCTCGCCGCCGGGCAGGTCACGATGGACCTGGACATCGGTGTGGGATCCACGGCGCTCGGGGCGCGCGGCAGCATCGGCAATCTCGGCACGCTCGAAGCCGTTGATCTCACCCTCGACATCCACGGGCCGGACGGGACGCTGATCGGTGAGCTCTTCGGGCTGCCGGCGCTCTTCCGGCGTGATGTCGCCCTGGAAGCCCGTGTCGAACCCGCGGGAAACGCCCAGAACGTCTCGATCAACGGTCACATTTCGGAATTCGAGGTGGCTGTTGCGGTCAGCGTCGCGAATCTGCAGGAACTGGATGGCTGGCAGGGGTCGGTCGATATCAGCGGCCCCGATTCTGCCGTGATCGCCAGAGCGCTGCAGATCAACCGGATACCTGGCGGGCCGTTTCGTGCTCGTGGCCGTATGCAGCAGCAGGGCACGCGTCTGGCGTTGCAGGACGTGGACGTCACCACCGCACGGGCCAGCCTGCAGATGGATGCGACGTTTCCCGATTTTCCGCACAGGCAAGGCGCGAAAGCCCATCTGCAACTCACTGGTGGCGACATCAGTGAGTTCAGTGGGCTGCTGCGCCTGCCCGGATTGCCTCGAGCCCCCTTCCAGGGTGATCTGACTCTGGACGGTGCCAGCAGCACCGAGGCTTTCAAGCTGACCGCGGCGATGGGAGACCACACGCTCACCGCGACCGGAACGCTGGGCGACTATCCGGAGTTCTCGGGCAGCCGGCTGGCGACGACGCTGAAGGGCAGCGATGTTGCCGAAATCATCCGGCTTGCCGGTCTCGACATCGACCTCAAGGGGTCGTATCAGGTGAGTGCAACGCTTGCTCTCGACGCAACAACCGGGCTCACGGCGTCCGATCTGGATGTCGACCTGGCTGACTACCGGGTGACGGGCACACTGGTCGTACCCGACGTCCGGACGGGTATTCCCCTGAACATCGATGGACGGCTCCAGATCGCGGATCTGTCTCTGGCAGGCAGTCAGCTTGGCGCGCCGAGCCTGCCGGCCGTTCCGTTCGATGCCAGCGTCAGGGGCGCCTGGCGTCGCTCGGGACTGCACATCGACCAGGGTAAGGGCAAGCTCGGTGATATCACTTACGAGATCGAGGGTGATCTCGGCGCTCTTCCCGCCATCGATGGCGTCGATCTCACCATTTTCGCTGCAGGCCCGAACGTCAGGGAGCTGTTCGGTAATGCCCTGCCGGAGTCCGCCACCAATGTACCGTTTCAGTTTTCGGGTCGGATCAGATCGGCGGACAAAGCCCTCGAGCTGATCGGGCTGAAGCTGACGGCAGAGGGTGGCGAGTTGGATGTGGAAGGGCAGGTCGGCACTGCGCCGCAGGCCGTGGGTACCCGGATCACGCTCCGCGGGCATGGTGCCCACCTCAACCGTCTGCTGCCCGAGTTGCCGGACTACAGGCCGCCGGACGAGCCGTGGAGCATCAACGGTACGATCGCGGTTCCTGATCCGCGCCAGCTGCACGTCGACTCCGGTCAGCTCACCGTCGGCTCCATTCACGCCTCCGCTTCAGGAACGCTGGATCTTCAGAAAGAGAGCGGCACCGATCTCAGTTTGGACGTGCGCGGTGATTCGCTGCGCGAGCTGGGTCAGTACCGGGACATCGTCCTGCCACCGCAGCCGTTCGATTTCGGTATCGATCTGGAGGGAACGCCAAGGGCGATCAGCATCAGCCGTCTGGAGGCCCACCTGGGTGAGAGCGATCTGACGGCGCAAGGGTCGGTTGACGTCGAGGCCAAACCACGGGTAGTGCTGAAGGGCAGCTCGTCGGTGCTCAAGCTCGACGAGCTGCAGAATGCCATCTTCGGTGCGCTGGAGGATCAGCCCAGCCAGACCGCCGACAGGATCGTGCCGGATCTGCCGATTCCCCTTGAAGCGCTGCAGAGTCGGGACTGGGAGGTAGCGGTCACCGTGAAACAGTTCAGCGGCCGGCGTGTCAACCTGGAGGACGTGGATCTTGCCTTCAAGGTCCAGGACGGTGTGCTGACGCTGGATCGTGCACGCTACAAGAACGACAAGGGCTCCTACGATGCTTCGTTCACGGTCAGGCCCGCGCAGACCAGACCCGATCAGGCGGACGTGGAACTGCACATCACAGCCGACAACGCGGATCTCGGCGTTTTCGTCTCGCTGGACCAGCCGCCGGAGACCAGACCCCGCTATGATCTGGACATCGACATCGCCGGTAGCGGCGCCACGCTGCCGGAGCTCTTCGGCAGTCTGAACGGCACGCTGCTGGTGTCATCGAAGAACGGTGGCCGTATCGACAATCAGGTAGTGAACACCTACGGCGGCGATTTCGTGACCACCGTGCTGGACACGCTGAATCCCTTTTCCAAGAACGAGCCTTACACCACGGTCGAGTGCATGGTGCTCAACGCGGCGATTGACGACGGGATGGTGAACCTGAAGCCGGGATTCGTCATGCGCACCCATCGGCTGAACATGTTCGTGCTCGGCAGCGCCAATCTGGCCCAGGAGACGCTGAACCTTTCGTTGGTCACTCATGCCCGCCAGGGTATCGGCATCAGTGCAGCCACGATCACGAATCCGTATTTCAAGATCGGCGGTACGCTGGCCAACCCGAAGCTTCAGCTCGATCCGGAAAGCGCGGCGTTAGCTGCCGGCGTGGCGACGGCGACTGCCGGGCTGTCGATCGTCGTCAGAGGAGTCTGGTCCCGGCTGCGGGGTGAGACGAATCCGTGCCCGCAGTTTCTCGACTATCAACGTGGTACGGAAAAGTAGCGTCCGCGCGGAAAGCTGACCGTCAGGGTGATTGGTCGTGGCGTCGCCGTGTCACGTCCTGCAGCACCGCGATCAGGATGGCCGTAGACACACCGATCATCAGTACGCCGCTGATGGCCTCCAGCGGTCCGAGCAGGCGGTGGGCGTTCGACATTACGACGTCGCCGTAGCCGAGCGTCGCGAAGTTGACGGCCGAGTGGTAGAAGGCGTCTGCCAGACCGTCGAACTCTCCCAGCCAGACGAACAGGGCTGCCCAGATACCGACCTGGGCCAGGTTCCCGAGGATGAGCATGAGCATCACGCCGCAGACGAGCGCCAGCACCCTGGCGAAACGGGCGTGTCCGAGGCGGCCGCTGTGCCCGATGTAGTACTTGCCCACATACGCCAGCAGCAGCGCCTGCAGAATCAGACACAGGGTCATCGTGCCCACGCCGAGAAGCAGGTTGATCATCTATACCTCCACAGGCTTCAACGTGCTGGCAACCGGCACCGGTACCTGTGGCCGGCGGTCAGTCGTCTTTTTTCTCGGATGGCACGAGACCGCGCATGTTCTCCTCGAAACGCGTGCGCATGATGTCGAATGCCTTGCTCTGCGACTCCGCTGCGATTTCGGCGAGCTCCCGCATGTTCGCGAGCGCCCGTTCGAAGGCTTCCCGTGCAAGCTCCGCCTGCTTTTCCGGCGAGGCCGCGCCGCTGCCGGCTTCCGTCACCGACTGCTGCCAGCGCTGCATGGTCTGCTGAAAGATCTCCATCTGCTTTTCGGCCAGAGCCTGCCAGCCTGCTGTGACCGCCTGATTGGCGGACTGGATGGCCTCGATGTTCTTGCGCGCATCCTCCGCCAGCTTTTTGAGGTCGAACCCGGGCAGCTGAAGCTGCTCCAGCATCCGGTTCAGGTCCATGGATCCGAACGGGTTGGTGTCCGCTCCCCCGGTTTTCTTCTCATCGCCTGCCATGTCGTCTCCCCTTCGTGGTAAGGCCAGGTTTGAAGGAGAGATTGTAGCCTAAGCGGCGTTGTACGCCCGACTGTCGTTACGTCGCCTGGCTGGCGGGTGCGAAGCATTTCCGGCATGCTCCTGGCGATCGGATCTGTAGGCGCGGGAACATGAGACTCACCTTCATTGCGCTGAACGTTTCCAGTCTCGAAGCATCCACCCGTTTCTACAGAGACGTGGTCGGTGTGCCGCTCCACGATACCTCACACGACGAGGACAAGGGGGATGTCTGGTACGGCGGCCCGCACGCGGCCTGTTCCTGGACAGACGGCGCGTTCATGCACTTTGCCCTGTATCCCGTCCGGGAGCCGGAGCGTCCGGTGTCCACGGGCGCCCAGATCGGCTTTCACGTCGCCGAGCTCGATGCGGTCTATGCGCGATTGACTGCCGCACGGATCACCGTCGTCGAGCCACCCCGTGTTGAACCCTGGGGCAGAACGGCGCGGTTTCTCGATCCGGACGGCAATATCGTCAGCATCACCGAGAAAGCCTGATACAGGTCTGCGGAAAGAGGAGGCAGACGCATGCTCCGACTCTATGGCACCTCGAAATCCCGGGCGTCCCGGTCGATCCTGGCGCTCGAGGAGCTGGGACTCGAGTACGAGCACGTGCCCTGGGGTCGTGCGCTGCTGGACCCGCAATCGGGCGAACGCCAGTCGCTCAACGCAATGAACCCCAACGGTCACATCCCCGTCCTCGATCACGATGGCTTCGTCATCTGGGAGTCCATGGCGATCAATCTCTACCTTGGAGAATCCTTTGGCGGACCGCTGTGGCCCGACGACGCCACGACGCGTGGCCGGATCTACCAGTGGAGCTTCTGGGCGCAGACGGAGATGGATCGGCGGGATTGGGACGTTGCCCGACGAACGGAGGACGAAGCCGTGCGTGAGCGTGTCACGGAAGCAAAGGTCGCTGCGCTGACCGTCCTGGATGACGCCCTTGGCTCGTCATCCTATCTGCTTGGGGACGCTTTTTCGCTGGCCGACCTGAATGTTGCCAGTACGTTGAGCGAACCCCACGAGGGTGGTCGCATTGACTGGCAGCGACTCGATCCGAACGACTTCGGCCTGGGCAGGCTCGGCGACTGGCTGGCACGATGCACAAGCCGGCCGGCCTGGCGACGCGTGGCAGATCTCGCCTAGGGCCCGCGGTAGCGATTCGTCCGGAAGTTCGCGAATGGGAGATAGCAGATAAAGCACAGCACGATGGCAAGAGCAATCAAGGCAATCAGGTACATCGGCCAGGGTCCGAACAGGTCGAGAACGGACGCACCTTGCGGCTTCTCTCGAAGAAACAGGTAGTTTGAATCCAGCAGGAAGTTCATACCGGCGATGAAAAGGGTGTAGATCCCGAGAAAGAGCAGTGCTTTTCGCAAGGACCGCAGTGTCGGCCGGAAATCGAAGAAGACGATGCAGTACAGAACTGCAAGCAGCGACAGGCCGTGGCTCAGAAAGAACAATACGAACCTCGGATCTGGGAACCCGATGGCCAGATCCGGCATCAGCACAGCACTGATCGAACCGATACTCAGAAAGTAGGCAATTTCGAAGGTGCGGTAGCTGCGCCGGAGCAGCATGAAGACGCAGAGGAACTCGTTGATCCGGCACAGTGCCAACGGCAGGCTGGTTGTCCAGTGTTCTCCGTAGATACCGACGTAAAGGACAGGTTTGAAGACCACCAGCAGCAGCAGACCCAGCGCCAGGCCCTGGGTCAGCCGGTGATCTGCGAAGTCCGCGTGACGAGCTTTCACCATAGCCACACCGCATGCGAACGTCAGCACCAGTGTGAACGAGTGTGCTTTGCCGAAGAGGACGAACTCCGGAAAGCCCTCCACTGCCGACTCAGTCCGTCGTAGAGGGTGGCGGTTCCTCCGCCGACTGCCTTCTACTGTGTCGGCGCTCGCGTTTTTCTGCGGCCTTGCGTCGCTTTTCTTCTTCCCGCTGCCGTTTGGCGAACGTGTGTTGGTTTCTGGCCATGACGACTACCTTCGGTTTCTCATCAATCTTTCGCGTGTTTCCCGCCAGTACGTCGCATCCTCTTCTCGAGTGCGGATCGAGACTACCCGCGTCGATCGGCGATGGTCGATGTGTGCATGAACTTCGAGCGACCACTCTCCCTTGGTGAACCGCCGCACGGCGTGCTTGTCGTGACCGGGTTTACCCCGCAACCCAACGTATTGCCACGTTGAGAGTTCATCCGGTCGAATCCGGTCGCCAACCTTGAATGGGGCCTGCTGCATGTTCGATACGCCCTACAGGCGGTCACCTGGAATCAGGACGCCCGGTACGACACAGGCACCTTGATGCTCTTTATAGGGTTTGTCGCACTCCCACCCGGTACCGCGATAGTCGAGGTGGGCGTTCACGGGTAGCTCTACCGCTACGCAGGCGTCGTCGACCGCGGAAAAGCCCCTGTTGCATTCCCAGCCTCTCCGGGATCCCGACTCGCTCAGGTATCCGTTGTCCGGAATATCGATCTGCACGCAGTCATCTCGGACCTGCTGGTAGCCGCGTTCACAGGTCCAGCCCTGCCGTGACAGAGAGAGATCTGAAAGATATCCGTTGCTCGGTACTTCGATAGCGACGCATTCGTCCTTCACCGCATGGAATCCGCGGTTGCACTTCCAACCGGCGCCGAGGGACGTGTCTGAGAGATAGCCGTTCTGAGGTACCTCTATCTTGGTGCAGGAATCCGTTGTCCTGCGATATCCCCGTCCGCACTCCCAACGGTCTCCGGAAGCGCTCAGATATCCTCCCTCCGGAATCTCGATCCATTCGCAGCGGTTCCGGTCAGCCTTGTATCCGCGATGACAGTCCCAGCCGGTTCCGTAACTGATCCCCGTGGCAAAACCGTTCTCCGGAACGGCGAATGCGTCACACTTGCTGCCTTTCTTCCGGAATCCAGGATCGCAGGTCCACCCGGTTACCGAGCGGTCGGCGGTGGCATTCACCGGCGGGATTGCTCCGATTGCCGACCCGCTGGTCAGTGCGATCATCAGCACGGCGACCGGATAGATACGTGTACAAAGTGCCACGGCCGCCGCCGGCAGCCACTTCGCTCGCAGGGATTTCAATCTCATACTCCGGTGGGATCAGGCGTCCACCGTGACCGGTGTGGCGCTACGGACCGGCAGAAAGCCAAGCCGGGCTGATTCGATGAGAAAGCAGGTGACGAGCCGACGCTAGCCCCGTGAACTTACGCGTGAGCCAACTTGCTCAAAGAATGGCGCTGATTGTACACGCATACGCCCACGCGCGCGAGTTCGGATGCCGGCTCGGGTCGTGAAACACGGCATCAATGAAAACACTTAGCCTCTGAAGCAGTCTGTGAGAGACTGCCGCATTCTCCAAGGGATCCGGCTTCTGAAGTGGTACTGAGACTGCTCTTCGTGGTTATGGCCGTCGGTGCTCTGATCGGCGGTGTGCTCGCCCTCAAACACAACCAGAATACGTCTCGGGCGAAGGCCATGGCCGCCGGGCCGCCACCGGCCGTCGTCACCGCCACGCGGGTGCAGAGTACCCGCTGGGCGCAACGTATCGAAGCGGTGGGAGACCTCACCGCCATCCAGGACGTGGCCATCGCTTCCGAAGTACCGGGCAAGATCGTCGAAATCAATTTCGCGTCCGGCGCACCCGCGCGTGCCGGCGACGTGCTGGTCCGACTCGACGCGGATGAGGACCGGGCGCAGCTCGAGGCGCTCCGTGCAGAGCTGAACCTGTCACGGCTGGAAAACGACCGGGTGGTGAAACTGCGGGGTTCAGCGGCGTTCTCCCAGTCGCAGCTCGACCGCACGCAATCTCAGGTGGCGAACCTGGAGGCCCAGGTGGAGCGCCAGGAGGTCCTGCTGCAGCGAACTGTACTGCGCGCGCCGTTTGACGGTGTGCTGGGTATCCGTCAGGTCAGTCTGGGTACCATCGTCGCACCGGGGGCACCCATCGTCAGGCTGCAGAGCCTGGCGCCCATCTACGTCGACTTCACCGTGCCGGAACGACACCGGGGGGCACTTTCCCCCGGTCAGACGCTCGAGGTTTCCGTGGCCGCCTGGCCGGATCGGACCTTCACCGGCGAGGTCATGGTCGTCAGCCCGGACGTCGACGTGAAGAGCCGCACGCTCAAGCTCCGGGGACAGCTCGCCAACGAGAGCCGCCAGCTGCAGCCTGGCATGTTCGCGACGGTCCATGTGATCCTCAGCGGCGAGCAGCCGGTGCTGACGCTACCGCGAACCGCCATCAGCTTCTTCGCCTATGGAGAGTCGGTGTTCACCATCGAGGAGTCAGGAGACAAACTCATCGTCCACCGTAAACCGGTCAGGGTGGGCCGCACGCGAGGTGAGCAGGTCGAGATTCTTTCGGGGCTCGACGCGGACCAGCGTGTCGTGCACACCGGTCACCTGAAGCTTCGTGACGGCCAGTCGGTTGTCATCGGTGAGGGCATTCCGCTGCCTCAGGACGTTAGTGAAGGATGACTATCACCGACGTCTTCGTGCGCCGCCCGGTGCTGTCGTCGGTCATCAGCCTGCTGATCCTGCTGCTGGGGGTCCGTTCACTGCTGTCACTGGAGCTTCGCGAGTATCCCAAGACGGAGCAGGCGATGGTCACTATCGCCACGGCGTTTCCAGGTGCGGATGCGGATCTGGTGCAGTCCTTCATCACCGAGCCGCTGCAACGGGCGGCCTCGGAGGCCGAGGGCATCGACTACGTGACGTCAAACTCGCGTCAGGGCGTGTCGATCATTCAGGCGTACATGGCGCTCAACTACGACCCCTACGATGCGCTGGCGGAAATCCAGGGCAAGGTCGCCAGCGAACGCAACAGCCTGCCCCGTGAAGCGCTGGACCCGGTCATCTCGCTGTCGACCAGCGACGGCTGGGCGCTGATCTACATGGCGCTCACCAGTGAGGACATGAACACCGCGCAAATGACGGACTACACGCTGCGCAGTATCGTGCCGCGGCTACAGGCGTTATCGGGGGTGGCCAAGGCGGGGATCAACGGCGATCAGAAGATGGCGCTCCGGGTCTGGCTGGACCCCGTCAGGCTCACTGCCCTCGACATGACAGCCTCGGAAGTGCGCCGGGCGCTGCTTCAGGAGAACGTGCAGTCCGCCGTAGGTCAGACCAAGGGCGACAGCGTCAAGATCAATCTGTCGGCGACGACCAACCTCACCACGGTGGAGGAGTTCGAGAATCTCGTGCTGCGCACCGACGGCGCCGCGGTCACCCGGCTGAAGGACGTGGCGGATGTGCGCCTGTCCACCAGCAATCCCGATCAGGAAAGCTGGTTCAGTGGCCGGCCCTGCGTGCTGCTGGCCATCACGCCAACGCCAGGCGCAAACCCGCTGTCCCTGTCCGCTGAAGTGAACGCCCTGCTGCCCGACATCGTCAGCCAGCTCCCACCGGGGCTCGAGCTGAATCTGGTGTACGACGGCAGTCTGTACATCGAAGACTCCATCGAAGAGGTGTACACGACGCTCCTCGAGGCGCTGGCCATCGTGCTGCTCATCGTCTTCCTGTCGCTGGGGACGTGGCGGGCCGCAGTGATTCCTGCGCTGGCCGTGCCACTGTCGCTGGTGGGCGGCGCGTTTCTCATGCTGCTGATGGGATTCTCCATCAACCTGCTCACCCTGCTGGCGATGCTGCTCGCCATCGGCCTGGTGGTGGACGACGCCATCGTCGTGGTGGAGAACGTGCATAGGCACATCATGGAAGGCAAAGCGCCTTACCAGGCGGCGCTGGTGGGCGGCCGCGAGCTGGTACTGCCCATCATCTCCATGACCACGACCCTCGTGGCCGTCTACGCACCGATCGGTTTCATGGGCGGGCTGGCGGGGTCACTGTTCACCGAATTCGCCTACACGCTGGCCGGCACGGTTGTCGTTTCCGGTGTCGTGGCGCTCACTCTGGCACCCATGATCGCGGCCCGGATTCTTCCCGACCGTGATCACGGTACTGCACTGGAGCACTTTGTCGATTGGGCCTTTTCTCTGCAGGTGCGCATACATCAGTGGCTGTTGCGGGACGCGCTGCGGTTTCTGCCGGTGCCGCTGCTGGTTGCCGCCATGGTGACGGGCTCCATCTACTTTCTCTATCAGGGCAGCACCAAAGAGCTGGCGCCAACCGAGGACCGGGAGGTACTCAACATTCAGATCTCGGCGCCGGAGACAGCGACCCTGGAGTTTGCCGAGGCGCACGCTGCCGAGGTGGTCAAGGCGTTCGAGACGTTTCCCGAGTATCTGCGCAGCTTTCTGCTGATCGGCGGCGGCGGCACGCCCGCCAGCAGCTTCGGCGGTTTCCGGCTCGTTCCCGTAGCGGAGCGTGAGCGGTCGCAGATGCAGCTGCAGCCCCTCGCCCAGAGGCTGGTGAGCCAGATCGCCGGGGTGCAGGTCGCGGTCTTCACCTTCCCGTCGCTGCCCGGTGCCTCGCGGGGTACGCCCTTACAGTTCGTGCTCACTGGCGATGCGACCTACCAGCAGCTGGTGGAGCTTGCCGACCAGCTCATCGGCGCGGCTTATGTCAGCGGCAACTTCGTCTATCTGCGCAAATCCACCGAGATTGCGTTGCCACTCACCCGCCTGGTGATCGACCGCGACCGCGCGGGAGACCTCGGGGTGGACATGGATGAGTTCGGTGCAACGCTGTCGACCCTGCTCGGCGGCGGTTACGTCAGCCGGTTCAACCAGGCGGGACGCAGCTATGAGGTGATTCCCCAGGTGTCCCGCCGTTACCGACTCGATGAATCCCTGCTCGAGGATTATCACGTGCGTGGCGGTGACGGCGAGCTGATCCCGCTCGGCAGCTTCGTATCGCTTGCCCACGAGATCGAGCCCACCGAACGGGCTCAGTTCCAGCAGCTGAACAGCGTCACGGTGAGCGGCATCATGGCGCCGGGTGTATCACTCGGTGACGCCATGGACTTCATGGAGCGGACGGCGCGCCAGGGTTTTCCGCAGAACGTCGGCTTCGACTACACGGGCGAGTCGCGTCAGCTCATGCAGCAG
>QJYB01000127.1 GCA_003247835.1 Gammaproteobacteria bacterium
GCGACGGACCGAACAGCAGGGCGCTGCTCTTCGCAAGGCCCGAGGCGTCGACCGAAATCCAGATCGGATCTCCGGGTTTCGCGTCGCCGGACCGGGGACCGGATGTCGACACGATCCGACGCGGACGTCTGCCGGCTGCGCATCCAAGACGGCAGGTGGAGCATGGTACGCTGACCTCGATCGACGTGCATCCGGCACTGACGCCATGCACGGTACCCGCACGGACCAGTCTCGACGAACGGTGCTGCGGACGATTCATTGAAAACGGATGGACTGAGCGATCCGCTTCGCCGTGGCGGTCGGCAGCTCGCCAACCAGAGTGATCAGGTGCGCCCCGTTGTTCGGGCCTTTCGTCAGATGCGTGACTGCCACGGTGGCGCCGTTTCTGGTGACCATGTCCGCAGCGCCGGCGGGCGGCATGTCTTCGATGAACACCGAGAACGCGGCCAGACCATCGGTGAACATCATCGTGTTGATGGATTTGTTCTCACCCATGGTCCGACGGGTATTGCTGCTCGACAGGTCGAATCCTGCGGGTAGCCAGCCCGGTTTCCAGCGCACGACTTCCTCTACAGGAACCGACGGCTGGGTATCGAGCGTGAAGTTCGTCACCCTGGCCTTCTCGTTGCTGCCGGAGGGCACCAGCGCCTGCGGGTTCACCGCGTCACCGATGACCAGCACGTTGAACTGGAAGATTTCGAGTGGCTTGCCATCTCCGTCAACCAGCTCCGAACGGAGCAGCAGACGTGTTTCCTTGTCGAGCCAGAGCCGGTAACCGTAGCGATCTTCATCCAGCGGGGTAACCGCAAGACGCACCGCACTGCGATCAGCTACCCGGTCTTCGCCGTAAAAAGTCAGATCGTAATAACGGGAGATGACGTCGTAGCGGCGGATGAATGCCCTGGCGAACGGGCCTGACGGGAGACTCGACTCCAGACTCAGGAGATCGTCTCCCGGCATCAGGATGCAGACCACTTCCTCGCCACGACGGACGATCTCGCGAGGGGCTCCGTTCTGGTGTATCAGGCGTTCCTGCTGTACGCCGTCCACCATCATGTGAACGATTCTCAGGCTCGCCAGCTCAGAACCGCTGAAGTAACTGAACACCCCGTCGTAGCTGAGCGTGTTGAACGCATCGTTCATGTCGGCGAGCCACTGACGCGGATCCGCAACCTCGTCTGCAGCCGCAGCGTCCTCCACGGGATCGGCGACGCCTGCGCCTGTCGCCAGCAGCAGTGCCACGAACACCGCGTGCTGCGCGACGTGACTCATGAACGGTTGCCGGTTCAATTTCGTTCGTAGGCGACCATCTTCGCGAAACCGATACCCGACCGATTCATGCCGAGCTGCTGCAGGTGCCGGATGACATAGGCTTCGGTCCTGGCCTGATCCACCGGTGTCACCTCGGAGGTCAGCGCGACCACGGCCTCGTTCACCGCCTGCTGCTGGGACTGGGCGGCGGGTGCCGTTTCGGCGACCTGCGGGCGTGACGCCTCGTCGAAAGCGTTCACACCGAAAAAGCCCACAATGACGGCGACCGCCACCGAGGCCGCAACCACCAAGGAAGTCCAGCGCCCGAGGCGCGGCTTTTCCGCGGCGGGTGTCTCGGACACCGTGACCGCGGTCGGCGCTTCCGCTGCACCTCCGTCCAGACCCACCTCGGCCCATACCAGCTCGCGCATGCCGACGGATCGGGTGATACGCTCGCGGCGCAGGACGGCACCGATGAGGTGGTAGCGCTCCCAGCTCGCCGCGAGCTCTGCATCCTTACCGATCTCGTCCAGCACGCGGCGCAGTTCGAACTCATCCGCCTCCCCGTCGATGACGGCGGAAAGAGCTTCTTTCAGTTTTTCCGACATGTCGATGAACGTCTCGTTGTCATTTGATTATGCCTTATGCCCGGACTGACCAGGCTGGATATCCGGCCCGGAGTTCCGCTGCACTCCCCTTTCTCTCTCCGCGTCACGTCGCTTACGCCTCCCGATCATGATCGGTGTCGGGATGATCCCGAGACCCGTTTGTCGAGCAGCGGCGCGATGTGACGATCGATACTCTCCCGCGCCCGGAAGATACGCGAGCGCACGGTGCCTACGGGACAGTCCATGATCTCAGCGATCTGCTCGTAAGTTAGACCGTCGAATTCTCTCAGTGTTACCGCGCTGCGCAGATCGTCCGGCAATTGTCCGATCGCCTCGTCGATGGCCGCCGACAGCTCGTCTCTCGCCAATGCTGCGTCTGGGCTCTCGGATTCCTTCAGAAATTCGGCGCTTTCCATGAACTCCGCATCAGACACGTCAACATCCGTCCCCGGCGGCCTGCGACTCTTCGCCACCAGGTAGTTCTTGGCCGTGTTGATCGCGATCCGGTAAAGCCAGGTATAAAAGGCACTCTCTCCCCGGAACCGGGGCAGTGCCTTGAACGCCTTGATGAAGGCCTCCTGGGTCACATCTTCCACCTCCTGCGGATCACGCAGGTAGCGGCCGACCAGATTCAGAATCTTGTGCTGATACCGGCCGAAGAGCAGATCGAACGCCCGTTTGTCCCCCTGCTGGACACGACGGACAAGCTCTTTGTCGGTATCCTTGGCCAATCCTCGGATCCT